>JAKJFY010000053.1:0-9024 GCA_022704665.1 Spirochaetota bacterium
AGTCTTAAGCGATGTGCCAAATTTCCGCTCGAGCACAGAAACAGGAACATGTCCCTTTCTAAATCCATCGATTCTAGCTTGTTTTGCATATTCATTCATCATGGCGTCATATTCAGATCGCACATCTTGCGCTGGTACAGTAATTGTCATTCTCATCCTAGAGAGTTCAAGCTCTTCAATTTTCTTTTCGCTGATTTCCATGAAATCCTCTCAGTTTTTCTCTATATAAATTGAAAAAAGCCCGCTACACTGCGTGCTATAATGCAAAAAAATAGGCGATTCGGCCAGTCTCCGAATCGCCCTGTTGTCGAAGCGGGAAACGGGAGTTGGACCCGCGACATCCACCTTGGCAAGGTGGCGCTCTACCACTGAGCTATTCCCGCATGCATTAAGGCCCTATTTATGCGGCCGATGCCCTTTTCAGACTAGCAACGCCTTTCATTAGGAAAGCAACCTGCGAGAGAAGGGACTTGAACCCTTACGCCTAAAGGCACCAGATCCTAAGTCTGGCGTGTCTGCCGTTCCACCACTCTCGCATTTTTCATGCGAGGCGCATACTAGCGGAACCAAGCTTCTTCGTCAAGGCCCGAAATCAATTGAATAACTTCGGCCTTTATGAGCCGCGAAGGTTTCGAACCTTCGACCCGCAGATTAAGAGTCTGCTGCTCTGCCAGCTGAGCTAGCGGCCCATGTACGGAAAACATGCGTCCGGCAGGACTCGAACCTGCGGCCTACGGATTCGAAGTCCGTCGCTCTATCCAGCTGAGCTACGAACGCGCATTCAAGTTTAGGCCCAATATCTGTATGGTGTCGGGCTCGGGTGGGTGATGGGGATCGAACCCACGACAACCAGATCCACAGTCTGGCACTCTACCACCTGAGCTACACCCACCGTGTAATTGGCGATGCTTACAATGCCGAAATAAATCAATACTGTCAAGAGGGGTTATTCACCAATAAGAGTATACGTTTTTTAAGTATTTCCTTGCGCATTCAGTCATTTCGTGTATAGTTTCCGGAGAAAGGGGTGGCTTAGTGTATTTCCATGCCGGATGGTATCGAGTGATATGAAGGGGTATCTCTGGCGAAAGCGAGGCGATAAAACCAGAGATCTCTTCGATTTGTGCAATTGAATCGAGAACGCCTGGTACAGCGAGAGATGTAACCTCAATATGGCAGAGTTCCAAAGCAATCTTTATAAAATTCTTGACAACCTTTATTTCTCCTCCAAGCAATTTTCGATATATGAGAGGATCAGCTGTCTTTAAGTCGACATTTGCGGCATCTGTATGGCTAAGTATATGTCGGGCTGGTTCATCGAGCGCATTTCCATTTGTCACAAGGATCGTCTTTAGACCTCGGCTATGTGCTATCTGCATCGCCTCTATGACATATTCGATGTGCAATAGTGGTTCGGAATAGGTAAAACTTATAGATGGACAACCCGATGCTAGAGCGAGCTCTATTAGTCTATCTGGCTCGATGATTTCTTTTTGAATATATGCAGGCGGAGGATGAGCGATCTCCCAATTCTGACAAAATGGGCAATCCATTGTACAATTCCAGAATCCCACAGAGTAGGTCGAAGTTCTTGGCATGAAAAGCTTCAAGGGCTTTTTCTCGATAGGATCTATTGCAATAGAAGAAATCCATGCATAAAAGGGAAGAATCATTGTTCCAGACTGATTTTGACGAGCATTGCAGTGCCCTCTTGATCCATTTTGTATGATGCATGCATGAGTGCATAGAGTGCATTGTATTCTTGAGTTATCAAGGCTTCTCCAGTATCGCCCCTTATCTGCAGAAATTTCGTCGTATATCATCAATCTCTCTTGCTAAGAAGCCTTGAGATGCTGTGAGTATCAAAAGGTCTATATTCCTTATCGTTCACTTCGAAAGGCTCGAAACGTACAGCAATAGCCCTCCGTCTTATCCAGATCCGGAATGTGTTGATTGCAGTACCATTAAGGTCAATAGTTGAAGGAAGCTCATCTAAAGCCTGTATATCTCGGGTCTTGATCTCGATAATTTCACCTTCTTTGAACCATGACATGTTTTTTTGTTCATGAAGCAAAAGTATAAGACATTTTTCTTTATCATAGGGGTGTTTCTTTATAGAACCTACAAATGGAACAGCATCAAAGGCGGGATGTTCTCGATATTTTACAATATCAGATACATCCTCAAGCATCTCTAAATCCTCTGCGTCAAAATAACTAGAAATACTCAAGGCAATCCTCCTTAGTGATTCTGTTCAATATTATAAATGATCTATGTTCCTTTGCATTACATAATTCTTTCTTTTAGTATCCAGAATCGCCCAGACGAAAAGCAACCCAACGAAAGCAGCACAAGCCCAAGCAAACCAGTCTCCAAAATTCAAATAGAAAGTAAAACGAGATTCATAAATAGGAACATCTACCACTATGGAAGCAGTAATGAACTGAGGCAATTCAGCAATATTTCTTCCGTCGGAACCGATGACACAGGTGACTCCTGAGTTGGTTGACCGCACAAGTGCCCGCCTTGTTTCAATTGCTCTAAGCCTTGCTACAGCATAATGCTGAATCTGGGCACTTTTTGTCCTGGACCATGAATCGTTTGTTAGATTTATCAATAAATCTGCGCCCCGATGGATAAAATTTCTGCATAACTCGGAAAAGGCATCCTCGAAGCATATAGGAGTCGCAAATCGAATGGTAGGCAAGGTATTCATGCCATTTAGACCATCATCTCTATCTTTTGGGCTCAATGCGAAGATTACTTCTTCATTTCCCATAACCCAACCGCCTTCGAGCCCTATCACATTTTGAATAAAAGAGCGAAACCAAGAGAATTCCCAGAAAGGAATGGCTTCTGCAAAGGGTACAGGATGTATTTTTGCGTATGTTTCACCAATTCTACCTGTAGGATAAATAATACCCACCGAATTGGATGCTTCATAGGTATCCCAATTCCAGACAACTGGGAGGCCAGTCAGCAATGGAATATCGGCATTCCTCAGAAAGGGCAATAGGGGTTCTTCGGGAGGATTATGTTCAAACCAAGATTGGAAATCCTTGTAAGGACGTCTTAGGCTCGTTTCGCTGAATACTATGAGGTCAGGCATTGTGTTTTTTTCTTCTTGGATTGATTTCAAAGCCTGTTTAGCTACTTTTATATTCGCGTATAGCGCTTCGTTTTCTCCAGAAATCCATGGGTCCGTGTTCTGTTGACAGAGCAGAAGGCGCAATGTTGCCTTGATGGGAATAGGCCGAGACATTGTCAAAGCACCATAGAGAAGTAGTATCAAAGCCCAGGTTCCAGCTATCGTGGGCCAACGAAAACAACTTTTTGAGGGGCTCATTTTACGCATTTTTTGTAAAATAAGTTCTGAGGTTGCCGATGAACATAAGGCTAAGAAAGCGGAAATGCCATAGACACCCCAGAGGTCAGCTGTCTGTAACATAATCGGTAACCCAGTAAAGGAGTAAGCCAAAAGTCCCCAAGGATACCCTAAAAAGCCAGTAGATTTTGCAAACTCCAGAGCTGCCCATGCCAAAGCGAATGCAAAAGGTCTGCAGCCATCTGTATGGTGCAAAAGAAAACATCCATACATAAGGGCTACTCCATATATTACCGCATAAGCGATGGTTGTAGTCCCTAGAGTCCAAAATGCAAAGTTCTTATAGAAAAAGAGCCAATAGCTTGTCAGTGCATGATAGAGTGCTCCAAAGAGAGCGCCAATCAGGCTTGCTTCTTCTAGCTTCTCAGTATCAACAAGTGCCATATAAAGTGGCACGAGGCAGAAGAGGCCAAAAAACCAATTCCCATACAAGAACAGTTCATTGGGCTGAGCAAGCGCAGCAAATAAAGCAGCTAACAATGCCCATAGCGAACGAATCCAGAAAGGTGTTGAAAAAAAGCTAAGATTTTCGGGTTTTAGGATTTTTTGTCGGTGCAGCCTCTTCCTCTTGGCCAGTTCATTCATAATGAAATCAGTATAAGCGAAAGAGCTTTTTAGCTAAAGAGCGAGAGCACATTTTTTCCATTGACTGTTGAAGTAGAACTACATTAAATTAGAATCTATGCCAAATGCGGTCTTTGCAGGAAGCTTTGATCCTCCGACCTCAGGCCACTTCGATGTAATCAAGAGTGCCCTTAGTATATTCGACGGTCTTTATGTTGTTGTTGCTATCAACCCCGAAAAAGACGGATTATTCACTATTGATGAGCGTATTGAAATGCTCAATGCAATAAACAGATTCGGTAAACGAATGAAAGTATGTAAATGGGATGGTCTAGTGACTGACTTTGCTCGTCAACATGGATGCACTGTGCTCGTGCGCGGGCTGCGCAATGCTGCTGAATTGCCCTATGAGTCCACTATGGCCTACATGAACCAAAGACTCGATCCTTCCATAAAGACAGTTTTTTTCCTCTATGATGCTGAACATGTAGATATAAGCTCTACACTTGTGCGTGATCTTGTATCGCATGGTAGGCTTCCTAATGATATTGTACCAGAAGAAGTCGAAACGGTTCTTAGGCAGATATTACAGAGAAGAGGGCAACCCCTTTCATAACTTACGCAAATGATATATGTTTAACGACTGCGAGCATGTCTATCTTGACATTTTTATAAATTTTGTATAATTTGGCATGCAATTATCATGCCGATATTGAATAATTATGAGGTTCTACCATGGCTGTACCGAAATTCAGGACGTCAAAAGCAAGAACGAGAAGACGCCGTTCCATCAACATGAAACTCAACCCACCAGCTGTCGTGCATTGCAGTAATTGTGGAAACCCGGTGATGTTGCATAGGGTTTGTCCGAAATGCGGTTTTTACAGGGGTCGTCAAGTCATTACCCCTGAATCTAAATAAGGAGTCTTCCAATGGATGAGCAAGAGCTATTTGAGAAAATCAAGAAGATTATTGCTGACAAGCTCGAAGTAGATGAAAGCAAGATCACAATGGATGCAAGTTTTCGCCAAGATCTTGGTGCTGATTCTCTAGACACCTATGAGCTCGTTTATGGCATCGAAGAAGAATTGAGTATTCAGATTCCAGACGAGAAAGCGAATGAATTTGAAACCGTAAAAGATGCCTTTGAATTCATCAAGACTCAGGTAAAATAAGAAGACGGTCGAAAGCGTGAAGCAAAAAGATCGTTCATGGTCAAGCGACGGACCAGAGATCTCTCCTTCACGCTACAGCGCTTTGCTGAACTTTCAGAATGCCGCAGGCATTTCTTTTCGTGATATTACACTCCTTGATATAGCTCTTACGCATAGTTCTTCTGTAAACGAGAATTCTCCCAATAGACAAGACAATGAGCGCTTAGAATTCTTAGGGGATAGTGTTCTTAGTCTATGCATATCCCATATTCTATATGAAAATCTGCCTGATAAAAATGAAGGCGAATTAGCTCATATGAAGAATGTTTTGGTATCTGAAACCTCTCTAGCATTGATCGCAATATCTCTCGGTATTGGGGAATTTCTTATCCTTGGAAAGGGAGAAGAGATGAGTGGAGGGCGAAGAAAACCAGCTATTCTAGCTGATGCTGCCGAAGCACTTCTTGGCGCTTACTATATCGATAGTGGAATACAATCTACTAAAGATATTGTTTCGAGAATATTTAAGAGCAAGATCGAAGAGCTCCGAAAAACATCAAGCAAGGACTTCAAATCTATAATTCAAGAATATGCTCAAAAGCGTGGCATAGAAATTCCTTGCTATAGGGTCACAAAAGTCGAAGGACCAGAGCACGCCCGGCATTTTTTTGTCTCTTGTGTTATCGATGGAGAAACCTTTGGCCCAATGGAAGGAATGTCAAAGAAAGAAGGCGAGCAGCGAGTTGCTCAGCATATATTCGAGGTGTTGCATAAACGAAATGCTGAAACTGCTAGACTTCTAGATATAGTGACTAAAGGCGGCGCGGAGATTGACGAGGAGATCTAGAGATCTGCTCTCTTATTCAAATCTTCCAAAATATCTAGCTTTTGCTATTTCTAGGAGCTTTTCTTTAGTATTCAAAGATGGGTCTTCGAGCACAGTATCCAAGAGCTCGGATAGAACTTCGCCCATTTGTTTGCCCCGAGGAATTCCAATTCTAGCAAGATCTTCTCCATTAATTGCTAGATCTTTGAGCGAAAGAGCCTGTTTTTCTTCTAGAATTCGATCTATTCTCTCTTTGAATTCTGATAGAGCTGGCCAAGATATGGGTTTTCCTATGGTTGCAGTCGTATCAGCCAATCTAAGCGCAAACAAATCAGGAATCGAGAAAAATCCAACGCGAGCTATGAATCTTCGGATGGCTTCATCCGTCCAACCTGGTTCGTAGTTGAACATATGATAACGCACAAGGTGGCAAACCCTGTCGATAACACGATTTGGATACTTAAGGCGCATAAGAGCTTGTCTTGCAATTCTTTCTGATTCTATCTCATGTCGATAAAAGCTCACAGTCCCATTTTCAGCACGGTAGCAAATTGGTTTGCCAATATCATGCAAGAGGGCCGCAAGACGTAGAGTAAGGAGCCGTTCTTCTTCTAGATTATCCGGAATTATAGCATCAATGGTCGAAAGCAGGTGTTCATAGACATCCTTCTCGCGATGATTCGGCTGAGGTATTCCTCTGCATTCTTGTAATTCTGGAATTATCTCTTCTATTAGCCCGGTATCCGATATAAGTCGCAAGCCAATTGAAGGCTTGGCTGTCAATAATATCTTAGAGAATTCATCGCGAATTCTTTCTGCGGAAATCTTCGAAAGAGTGCTCGAACACTTAGCGATCGCAGCAAAGGTATTTGGTTCAATGGCGAATTCCAGCTGAGCGGAAAAACGTATCGCTCGTATTGTTCTAAGACCATCCTCCTGGAATCGATACATAGGATTTCCAACTGCGCGGATAGTCTTGCTTTTCAGGTCATTTATCCCGTCGAATGGATCGATGAATATATTTTGTGCTAAATCGATGGCCATCGCATTTATAGTGAAATCCCTTCTCGAGAGATCCTGGGTTATATCGTCGACAAAGGTGATGCTGTCTGGGTGTCTGCCATCAGAATAATCAGCCTCTTTTCGAAGCGTTGTTATTTCTATTTTATATCTACGTGAACGAGAAATAATAGTTATAGTACCATGTTTTATCCCAGTAGGTATGGCAAAAGGGAATAACTTCATACATTCTTCGGGAGTAGCGTCAGTCGCGATATCGTAATCTATCAAGGGTCTTTTGAGAAATGAATCACGGACTGCACCACCAACCAGGAATGCCTTTTTTCCACTTTGGATGATTCTGTTTGCGATTCTACGGACCTCGGGATCGATACTGGGGATTATCATATCTGCTTTTGGAGTGTATCTTAGGCTCTAACTTTGTGTCTATGAGGGAACTAATATGAAAGCCCTTATTGTGACTGGTGGCGATAATCCTCCTTCATCTGTGATTCGGCATCTTTCCGAGAATAGCGATATCGTGATAGCAGCAGATGCCGGACTTGAGATATGCAGAAAGGCTGGTATAGAGCCTCATCTAGCTGTAGGAGATTTCGATAGTGTAGATCCTGCAATACTATCCCAGCTTTCAACAGATAAGATTCTTCGCTTTCCAGAAGAAAAGGATTATTCTGATACCGAGTTAGCAATAAATGCAGCACATCGCTATGGTGCAAAAGATATAATCCTTGCAGGAGGCGGGGCAGGGCGTCTTGATCATCTGCTCGCTGTAAGGGCTTTATTCGAGCGAAAGCATCCTATCAAGCAGTGGCATACCGCGAAAGAAAGTGTTTTTCTTATCCATTGCGGCTTTAAGTTGCAGGCTTCTATGCCAATAAACAGTATCGTATCTGTTTTTCCTCTCTCTGGAGGAGCCTTGGGCATGCGATCGAAAGGGCTAAAATGGCCATTGGATGGCCTAGAATGGGACTGTAGTGAATTTGGCCTAAGCAATAAGACGATCTCTGAAGAAATAGAGATCTATTCTGGAGAGAAGCCAATTCTTGTGATTTTGCCTCTTGATCTTAAAGTGTCTATCTCACAGGATTGCTAGATTACCGAATATTTCTCTTAGTTGTTGGAGGGTATCCTTTGGATCTTGGACTAGCACACGAGATCCAGCTATGAGCTCTACAATACCTATTTCTCTCGGATAACGAGGTATAATGTGCATGTGTAAATGCTCTATGCTGGCTCCTGCTGATAAGCCCATATTATAGCCAATGTTATAGGCTGAGGGGCTTCCATATTCATCAAGTGCTTCTAGGCATGCTTTAGTTAGCCTATCCAATTCTCTCTCTTCTTCAATGGTGTATTCCCGAATATCCACAATATGCCTTTTTGGAAAGACTATCAAATGCCCTGGATTATAAGGGTAGAGATTTATAGATACAATGAAATGCTCAGTCTCATGTACCACGAGCTTTTCTACTTCCTTAGAATCGTCGCGGACAAGACAGAGTATACAGCCCTTTGGTCTTTTGCCTTGTAGATAGCCAATTTTGTTAAAGTTAAAGAGATATTCCATATTGAAGTATGATATATTAGCATTATGGAAAACAAAAGCGAGATATTGTCAATAGTTGTGGATAGGAAATTTGGACGAATCTTGAATTAGGCAATTGCTTCATCGACCAATTCTCCATTCACAAATCGTACTCCCGACTCGACGAGCGGGATCAAATTGAATCCTCTAAGCCTTCTCCAATTCTTCTCAGCTTCCTTACAAAGTTTATACACCATTGTGAGCGTTGCCTTCCTTGTCCCATTGCCCTTTGTCCTGCGCTGACGCAATCGTACTGTGGCAAACGTTGATTCAATAGGATTGGTAGTCCTAAGATGAATCCAATGCGCAGAAGGAAAATCGTAAAATGTAAAGAGATCTTCTTTGTCCTTTACGAGACATTCCACTGCCTTCGGATATTTATCCCTAAAAGTTTCTATAAAAAGACCATATGCCTTGAGTGCCTCTTCCTTCGTTGGTGCCATATACTGAGAAAGGAGCATCTTCCTTGCCTTCCCTTGAAGACTCTCGG
>JAKJFY010000054.1:0-8948 GCA_022704665.1 Spirochaetota bacterium
AGAAGCTCTTAGGACGGAGTGGCAAAAAGAGGATGAAGAATTTTTTTCTAGCATCGATGCCACATGGTATTTTTTTGCACAGCAGGAAGAAAATTTTGCTCGCGCGATTTTGGAGGGGCAAGCTCCCTCGGTGACTGGCTCAGATGGCCTCCAGGTCGCGCGCATCATCGAAGGAATTTATAGATCGAACAGAGAAAATGGCCCTGTGAGATACTGATTTTCATTCTTTAATGCTTCTATTTACTAATCGGAGAATTAATTATGCGTTATGCGGTTTGTAATGAGCTGTTTGGACAGATTCCTTTTTCTGAAGCATGTAGCCTTGCAATTCAAGAAGGGTTTACAGGTGTTGAGATTGCGCCATTTTCAGTGTTTGAAGATTTCAGTCAATCGACAATTGGCAAGAAGATTATAGAAATCCGGAGTATTCTTGAGAAGGAAAATCTTGAATTCGTTGGTTTTCACTGGCTTCTTGCAAAACCAGAAGGTTTGCATATTGCAAGCCCCGATTTAGTCATCAGAAGGCGTACATGGGATCACATGCGCAGATTGCTCGAATGTGCTTCTGCTCTTGGCGGAGGAAAGCTTGTCTTGGGGTCTCCTCGCCAACGATCGACCCTCCCCGGCATGACCTCGGATGAGGTGAAAGATATTCTGCGAGAAGAACTTGCCAGCATTGCTGGATTTGCAGCCTCATGTAATGCAATGATCCTCCTAGAGCCCCTCTCTTCTGACCAGTGCGATGTCGTTACTAGTCTCGACGAAGCAGTAAATATCGTAAAGGATATCGATCAAGCATCTATTCGCACAATGTTCGATTTCCATAATGCTCGAGAGGAAAGAAAACCTGCTCATATTCTTATCGAAGAATATTGGCCCTATATTGCTCATATACATATCAATGAAAAAGAAGGTGGAGCTCCGGGCACGGGAACTACTGACTTTGTGCCTAGCTTTCGCACTCTCCTCAATCATGGATATAATGGATGGCTAAGCATGGAGATATTCGAGGTTCCCAAGAAGCCCGATTTACTCCTCCATACTGCGATCTCTGCGATGAGAAAGGCTGAAATGTCTGCATTATTGACTGGAGGAGTCGCCTAAGGAGATATTCAATGAATTTTGGTATTGTTGGCACAGGTATGATTGCCAATATGCATGCGCAAGCGATTTCAGAGATTGATGGTTCGCGCCTGGTCGCATGCTTCGATATCATTCCTGAGCGAGCTCGACAGTTCGGCGAAGCACATAACTGCAGCTATTACAATGAGCTTAATAAATTTCTCGATGATCCAGAAATCGAGGTTGTCAATATCTGCACCCCTTCGGGACTTCATAGCGAAGCAGCGATTCCTGCAGCAGAATCGGGGAGGCATATCATTGTAGAAAAGCCTCTAGAGATCACAGTAGAGCGATGCCTGAAAATCGTTGAAGCTGCGGAAAAAAACAAGGTGGTTCTTTCTGGTATCTTTCCGAGTCGCTTTTCCGATGCTTCTCAAACAATCAAGAAGGCTTGTGAAGCAAATCATTTTGGAGTGCTTTCTCAAGGGAATGCCTATGTAAAATGGTGGAGAGATCAGGAATACTATTCGCAAAGCGGCTGGAAGGGAACAAAAGCGCTTGATGGAGGTGGCGCCCTGATGAACCAGTCAATTCACGCGGTGGATCTTTTGCTATGGTTTGTTGGCCCCATCAGAAGTCTCAGCGCCTACGTCTCAACAGTTGGCCATCGCAAAATTGAAGTGGAAGATAATGCAAGCGCAGCAATCGAATTTGAAAATGGTGCACTTGGTGCAATTCAAGGCACAACTGCTGCATGGCCTGGTTTTCTTAAGCGTCTGGAAATCCTGGGGACTAACGGCAGTGCAATTATGGACGAGGATACGCTTAGTTTCTGGAAATTCAAGGAGGAATCGGCAGAAGATGAAGAGATTTGCAGGATATTCTCTAAGCCTGCTTCGACGTCTGGGGGTGCTGCTGATCCCACAGCGATCAGTTACCTCGGTCATAAGCGTCAGATAATTGATGTAATAGACTCTATACAAAAGAGACGAAAACCGCTCGTCGATGGTATTGAGGCGACAAAGGCGGTGGCCTGCATTGAAGCCATTTATCGCAGTGCTGAGCTTGGCGGTGTACCACAGAGACTTGCAAGGCTATGAGGCAGATATGATTGATACACAGTTACTGGGACTTGGCACATCACCCGGGAAGCCTTATTTTATGCTTGGAGGCTTTGCTGATGAGGCTGCCGACTCTATCGAAGATCAGGTCGCGGCGACAAAAGACCTAGGCTGGAAGTATATCGAAGCGCGTTCAGTGAATGGCATAAATATTCACGATATCAGCGATCGGGAATTTATGCATATGCAGAGGATACTAGAAAAAAATGATATACGCGTGAGCTGCTTCGGATCCACTATAGCGAATTGGGGTTCGAGCGTTTTAGAAGATTTTTCTGAGACCATGAAGACGGTTAAGCGCGCAATTGAAAGAATGAAGTGCCTCGATGTCAAGCTTATTCGCATCATGAGCTATGCAGTGTTGATCGATGCTGAAGGCAATCCCCTTCCTGATCAATGTGCAACTCTTCGTTTCGAACATCTCAGGGCAATCTGTGAGGAGTTTCTTGCTCAGGATATGATCCCCGTTCACGAAAACTGCTTCAATTACGGCGGTATGAGCATATCCCATACACAGGAATTGCTCGCAGCGGTTCCCAGCCTCAAGCTTGTATTTGATACTGGAAATCCTTGCCTTACTCAAGATTATGATAAGCCGGCACCTAGGCCCTATCAGGATGCCTGGTCTACTTGGTTAGCTCTCAAAACCAATGTTGTGCATCTACATGTCAAAGATGGATGGCATGATAAGACTACCGATAAAGAAATCTATACTTACCCCGGGGAAGGACCGTGCCATGTGAGGGACATTCTCGAAGATTGCAAACATTCTGATTATGGTGGTTTTCTTAGTATTGAGCCCCATATGGCAGTGGTATTTCATAATTCAAGCGTAAGAAATAGTGATGAGATGCGCCGATCCGTTTATCGAGAATATGGTAAAAGGCTCGAAAAAATGCTCTGGAGCATTGGCTTTGAAATTAGGGAAGGCGTTGCGTATGGAGCAATGCATGAGCCAAAGAATAGATTATCCCAGGCGCGATGATGGACTTAATGGGAAGAAAAAGACTTTTCGTATAAAGTGAGGGGCCTTTGGTTAACAGAGCATCTTGATAGGTGAAATGTATATTTTATGAATCCACCTATCCATAAGCTCAATGATGATAGATTTGCCCGCATACACTGTGCAGAATGGCCCTCATGAGCCTTTTTTCCGCAAGCTTCCTATAAGCTGATGTACCCATTTTGCTCTGCTTAGCACGATTAACATAGTGAGCGCGAATAGAATAATGCAAATCGGCCTTGTAAAAAATGGCGCAAAACTGCCATTAGAAAGGATAAGTGCTCGCCGTAAATTTTTATCGAGAATATCTCCTAGAATGATACCTAAAACTAGAGGCGCCATAGGATACTCCATCTCCCGCAGCACAAATCCGATAATGCCGAATACGATCATGACAGTTACATCGAAGAGCCTCGATTGGAGCGCATAGGAACCTATTACGCACAGAGTAAACACAATTGGCATTAACTTTTGCCTTGGAATTTGCAACACTTTCACAAGAGGTCGTACCATAGTGAGACCAAGAATAAACATCATCACAGTAGCAACAAAAACCATCGCGACAGTCTCATAGATGAAAGTTGGAAATTCTACCATAATGAGAGGTCCAGGACGTACTCCATGAATAAGCATAGCGCCCAAAAGAACTGCAGCAGGTGCTGAACCAGGTATAGCAAGGGTAAGCACCGGAATGATTGCTCCTGGAACGCAGGCATTATTTCCCGTTTCTGAGGCGAGAAGTCCCTCGACTGATCCCTTGCCAAACTTTTCCTTTTCCTCAGGTCTTGCTCCTCTCTTAGCAAAATCATATGATACCCACGCTGCAATATCCTCACCGACCCCAGGGATGGCTCCAATAAATGTTCCTATAATTCCTGAGCGAATAATAGTTTTCCAGTATTTAAACACTTCAGAGAACGTGGGAATCACTCTATCAATTTTTGTCTTGACTACTTCATACCGTTGATAGCGCATGACGGAGATGATCTCAGCAAATCCAAAAGTACCAACCATAGCTGGAATCAATGAAATTCCACCAGCCAGGTCCGTACTTCCAAATGCAAATCTTACATAAGCATGAATTCCATCCATCCCTATCATAGCTACGAAGAGACCGATAAATCCAGCAATCCACCCCTTAAGAGGGTCCTTGGGAGCAGTGAGATTGCCACATATGATAATACCAAATATTGAAAACCATACAAATTCGTAAGATTGAAATTGAAGAGCAATATTGCCAATAAGTGGAGTAAAGATGAGCATTGCAATCATGCCGATCATAGAACCGAGAAAGGAACCTGTGGTAGCAAGGCCAATTGCTTTTCCAGCTCTGCCTTGCAGAGCTAGAGGATATCCATCCAATGTAGTTGCAGCATTTGCAGGAGTCCCAGGTATATTCAAGAGAATAGCACTCCGGCTTCCACCATAGATAGAGCCTACATACATGCAGATAAGGACAAGTATTGCATCGTTCGCCTGCATCTTGAATGTAAGCGTTGTAAGAAGCGCCACACCCATAGTCGCGGTAAGACCTGGAAGCATCCCAATGATAATACCTAATTCAGTTGCCCATATGGCATTAAATAATGCCTTCAAATTTAAAAAAGATAAGATTGCATTGCCAAATAATTCAAGACCACGGAACATCGTGTACTCCTTATGGCAAATTTACAAGGAATAGATACTGGAACACGACAGTGACTGCCGCAGATGTACAAGCCGCAAGCACCATTCCCCATAGCAATGTCTTTCCTTGAGATCGCAAGGGTCTCTGAGAATCGAATTCAAAGACAACTATGAATAAGAGGATAAATATAAAGGTTGCAAGAGGGAACCATATTTTCCCTAGCATAAATGCATAAAGTGAGCAGAGTACTATTGTGATAAGAATTCTAAAATATGGATTCGACAACAACGAGCTCATGTCGGGAGATTTACTTACTGATGAGACATCCTCAACGCTTATAGTCCCATTGTTTGAATCAAAATTTTTGCTTTCGTTTTTCTTAACTGCCCCTCGCTTGATTGCGCGCAACAACATCGACCCAGAAAGCAAAAAAAGTGCTATGCCAATAAAAGTTGGGACAACTCCAGGATTTGACCACTGACTTTCGTTTCTTTCTGTCATTGAAGGCATCTGAATTGAAATAATAATGATACTGAGGCTGACGATCAGCAAGACAATTGATGTATAGAAGTCAGCTTTATTCATTGTACTATCAGTCATTATCAGTATCTCCTTTATTAGAGCTTTAGATTCATAAGCAATGAAAATAAGGCAAGAAAGGAGCAAGGTATTTGCGCCTTTCTTGCCCTTAAAGAGATAAGTTATGGCCTAGGAATACCTACGGTGTCGGGTCTTACTTTCGCTTTACCTGCGTCCCAATACACCCAAGCAACCCATTGATAATAGCTATAGGCCCGCTTTTGAGCCTCCTCACCATATGAAGGATCGAAAATGGCTCCGCGGGAATTTGCATAATCTTTCAGTTTTTGTGAATTATAAATCACATCTCTCCATGCTTTTTGAACTGTATCGATAACCTCCTGAGGAACTCCTTTTGGAATGAAGATTCCAAAGTAATTTAAGCCAATTTGGAAATCCTTGATCCAGTTTGTAATTGGCGGAATTTCCCCATAACCTTCAATGTTAAGGGGCTTGTCCCATAGTACCACTAAGGGACGAAGTTTTTTGCCTCGAATCATGTCTACTTCCTCAGAGGCTAGTTGTGTAGTGACCTCGGTTTCTCCGGATACGCATGCAATGACAGCAGGATTACCACCGTCATAGGTAACATGTTTATACTCAATGCCTGTATAGGCTCGAATTAGCTCGATCGCAATATGGCCTGCAGAACTCTGACCTGCAGTTGCTACGGTAATCTTGCCTGGCTTTGCCTTAAAGGCTACGAGTAGATCATCAAATGTCTTATAGGGGCTGTTTGGATTCACGCAGACAACGCTGACATTCGCCACTGTAAGAAATATTTCCCAATCCTTTTGAATATCAGTATCGAGCATTCCCAGAACCTTATACGTAGCGAGGTCTGATGCTGCACCTGCTGTCCATGTGTAACCATCGCGTCTTGCTTCAAGTGCATTTTTTGTTCCAACAGAACCAGAAGCACCAGGCTGGTTGACAATAACAATCTTCTGGCCAAGAACCTCTTCAAGTTCAGCTGCGGCGACTCTACTTACTTGATCAGTTGCGCCTCCCGCACCCCATGGTACTATGATATTGATTGGCTTTGTCGCTTTCCAAGTAGCCTGTCCAAAAGCTCCTTGTATTCCTATGCAAAAGAGCAACATGCAAATAAGTAGGAAATACAGACTCTTTTTCATAAAAGCCTCCTTATCCTTATAGATCCTCATAAAACTCTTAAAAAATTATAGATACCAATTTTGGGTAAGTCAATAACGCGCATTATCTTATTAAAATCTAACCGAAATGGAATTAATACCTCATCATAGATTCTACCCTGGCAGAGGTGTCACCTTAGTAAAAAATGTATAGCTGGGGCAGGTATGAGAATTACAAATAAAAGAGCCTCTTTCAAAAGTCCAAGAATATTTTGGTATGAATTGTAAGAATAAGAAATAGGGACAGGATTTTGCAGGATAAGACATGGAGCAAGGATTAACAAGTACAAAAAAGTAAGAAAAAGAGCTTTGAAGAGACTTTTCTATGAGATACAAGCTTAAAGTTCCCTTCGATGAATCATGAGAGCTTCTATGGTTTATGCTATTCGTCTTTAGATGAGGCTGGGTAAAATGAACTGCTCAAGAATCTTGATTGCAGCAAGGCAGATTACTCCATACATGAGTTCAAAACTCACCTTCTTACTCCCTCGAACGAGCACTTTGTCCGGCAAGAGCCAATCCTTAAGATGCGAATTCGCTCGCTCTACCACTCTGCGCTTCTTATAGTATTCCTTCGTCGCTGCATCAGAAGCCTCTCGTGAGTCTTTCCTTCTTGGATTATGATCGATAATTGGAATCCGGCCTCTATCCTGTACAAACTGAGCAATGGTCCTTGCATCATTGGCATTGTCCATAAGACAATAGCGAAAGTTGATCCTTTGTTCAGTCATACGCTCAATAGGGATTGCACACTGTGAGTCATGGACATTCGCTCCTGTTATTATCGCCGATACTGGAATCCCTTCTTCGGTCACATCTAAGTGGAGCTTATAGCCTTTTTAAGTAGCTAAGATTCCCTTGGGAGTTCTTCTTGCAACCCCAGGCACAGGAGGTAGGCAATAGTCCTCTTGCTTCTGCAAGTGGCAAGGCCTTCTGCTCTTCGAGTACCGTCGGGCTCTTTTTCTTTAGCTCTTGTCCTTTCTTTGGTCTACCTCTCTTATGGTGCTTTAGTGGCTTTACTTCTTTTTTCTTATTGACTGGTTTTTCTCTAGCACTGATTGCCGTTGAATCCCTCGCAACAGAATCTACTGATTTATCCTTATAGTAGTCCTTCACCATCTTCCCTGGGCTCTCCTCAAGAGAAGCATTGTCTTCTAAATAGCTCATATACCTAGAGAAACTTGCTGCACTAGGGATATTCTCAAATCCACAGATCTGCTTGAGGTTCGTATCACTTAAGAGTCGTGCCCTTAGATCGCTTGTGGCACCTATCTTGAAATACCGCTTCGCTAAAGCTGCACGAAGAAAGAGAAGCACGCTATAGGAAGGCCTTCCCCTGTGCTCATTATCTTCAGAGAAGCTTTCTACACATGGTTCAATCACCCGCAATAGAGAAAGAAAGCCCTTGTGTTCTCTAGTGAGATAGGATTCAAACACCTCTTGAAGATCGAAATCTAAGGGTAGCAGCAATTGTAAAGAGCTAAGGACTTCTGGTATTACTTTTCATTGCAGGGACTCCTTCTATTTCTGGTTTCCTTTACTGATTCCATTATACAAGGTTCGTCCCCGCTTTGCATTAGAAAATACATCACTTAGAGAGTTTTGATAGAGCCTCGAAGTAAGAGATGGCTTACGAATGAAGAAACAGCAATCAAGAAAATGTTGATATACATTTAGGTGCTGTTTATATGATGGTAAATGGCTTGGAGTCTTCATAATGCTACTAATTAGAGGTCCGGAATACTTCAGAATGGCCATACTGCATCTCCATCGCCAAACTGCCGATACTCTAACGCTTCTTCAATCGCGCGCTCTGTGATTTCGTTCTCTTCATCCACATCAGCAATAGTACGCGCAACTCTGAGCACACTATGCCCTGCCCGCGCAGAGAGTCCAAAGGCTGCCATTCCTGAAAGAAATGCCTTTTCTGCCATTCCTGAAAGATGACATATCTCATTCACCATTCCTGCAGGAATGCGCGCATTTTTATAGATAACTGAGGAGAAAGAGGCTTCTTGTGAATGAGATCCTTCGTTGACCAGATCGGTTGCAAAAATCGGATGTATTATTTCTTCACTGACCGCATTGGCTGTGGCAAGAGCCTCCATAGTGCTTTCTAAAACCGTTTTCTGAAGGGTCTTCTTCAATCGTTTGCGCTGCTTTTCGCGAGCCGCGAGCACCATTTGCCATAACTTCTCAGTATCGATAGGCTGTGGTGCAAGGAGACGCAAAGCATCGGGCGGGAGCACAGCGATTCGCATATCTATTCTATCTAAGAGAGGTCCTCCGAGCTTTTTCCAATATCGCCTAATCTCTTCAGGAGAGCATATGCAGGTTTTTCCAGGCATGCCCAAATTGCCACAAGGACAAGGATTTGCTGCCATAATAAGCTGAAAATCCGA
>JAKJFY010000055.1:0-2518 GCA_022704665.1 Spirochaetota bacterium
CCAGAAGGCACAGAACCTCTTTTAGAGATGTTAATAGATCGAAAGCCCAAGAAGCTTGTAATCATTGTCAACGATATTACAAGGCCAACACCATATTCGATCTTGATGCCCGCTCTTGTCGAAGTGATAGAAAAAGCTGGGATTCCAGATGAAAATGTGACGATTCTGATAGCCACAGGGATCCACGACCTTCATACTTATGAGCAGAATCTTCTTGTTTATGGCGAAGAGATATGTAGTAGATTCAAGATTATTTCGCATGATGCAAGCGATTCTTCAATGCTCTCGTACAAAGGGAAGCTACCTTCTGGCTATGATTTTTGGCTGAATAGGATTGTGGATGAAGCGGATTTTCTTATAACAATTGGTGTCGTAATGCCACATTATTTTGCAGGGTTCTCAGGTGGCAGAAAGTCCATTTTGCCAGGAGTTGTCGGAAAGCAGACCGTAGAAAGAAACCATGCGCGGATGGTCGAAATCATGGATAATCTGCCTCCAATTCGGGAGAATCCGATAAGCCTTGAGATGATCCATGCCGCCCGAATCGCAGGCGTCGATTTTATACTGAATGTTGTGGTAGACGAGGGCGAGAACGTAGTAGAGGTAGTCGCCGGCGACCTAGAGAAGGCTTGGTATAAAGCAGTCGATGTTAGCCAAGCGATGTATATGATCCCTATTCCTGGAAAGGCGGATATCACAATTTCGGCTGCTTCTGGATTTCCAAGAGATATCAATCTATATCAAGCTCAGAAAGCGCTAGATCATGCCGACCGTGCCACTAAGCGGGGAGGGACTATCATACTTATTGCTGAGTGTCGCAATGGATACGGAGAAAAAGTCTTCGAAGAATTCATGAATGCAGGCTATTCGCCAGAAGAGATTATGTCGCGCATCAAAGCGCACTTTGTTATGGGTGGACATAAGGCCTATGGTTTTGCAAAAGTAGCGGCTGAGAAAAGAGTTATAATGGTGACCGCCCTTTCAGAGTCAATAGTGTCAAGCTGCTTTGCTCAAAAGGCTTCTTCGCTCGATGCAGCGATCGAGATGGCCATTGCCCAACAAGGGCCAAAAGCCAAATTCATAATTATGCCGGAAGGAAGTATTGCCGCGCCTGTAATCCTATAAGACAAGGCTAACTGACTACAAAACATAAGCAAAAACCAGGCGCGTAATCTGTAATCTGCATAGGTGCATAATCTGCATATGTTCGTATTCTGCGTTGGCTATAGGCCTTCATACAAACTCATTTTCTATAAAGGCTCCAAGTTTGAGGTAATTTTTATATAGAGTCTCGTAGAGCGCGGTTAAACTAAGATCAGGCTTGATCAAAGTTTCTATTTCAGGCTTCATGGCCAATTGAGCCCTTGGAACAGAACCATAGACTCCTGCTACCACCGACGCAAACATTGCCGCACCCAAGGCAACGGATTGATCGCTTGCGACAATTTCTATTGGACGGCCAAGAACATCGGCGACAATCTGCACCACCAATTTAGATTTTCGGGCGACTCCGCCTACGGCCCGAACCTTCTTTATCTGTATGTTTTCTTGTTCGAAACGCTCAACAATGGCTCGTGAACCATAAGCCGTAGCCTCAATAAGCGCTCGATATATCATAGGTGCAGTAGTGCCTAGGCTCAGGCCGACAATTGCCCCTTTGAGTTTTTGATTGGCATAAGGAGTACGCCTTCCATTGAGCCAATCGAGAGCAAGAACATTGGATTCTTCTGGTTTGATTTTCGAAGCAGCCTTATCCATGACGAGCATGAGCCGAGCATCCATGCTGTCTATTAAATCATCAAGTTTGCTTGCAGAGATGTCCAATTTTATTGCTGATTCAGCGGACTCGGCTTTCATCTCTTTTAGTGGCCACGAGAGAAGATTCTTGAACCATGCATAGACATCGCCAAAAGCACTTTGGCCCGCTTCGTATCCTATCATTCCGGGAATGATGGAACCGTCGACCTGGCCACATATTCCTTTCACAAGATGCTCGGTTGATTCTTGATTTGCCGAAGACGTTTTTGGTCCAACAATCATATCGCAGGTGCTTGTGCCCATAACTTTCACAAGAACACCTTCCTCGACTCCGCCTCCAACCGCTCCCATATGAGCATCGTAGGCTCCGACCGCCACTGGAATACCAGCTCGAAGATGAAGCCTTCGAGCCCATTCGCTCGAGAGCTTTCCAAATTCAGTATCGCTTGTGTAAGTATCTCTTCCTAAGGTCTTTTTGATGCGCACTAGCTGCTTATCGAGAGCTTTAAAGAAATCGTCGCTTGGATAGCCTCCAAAGCTCTCATGCCACATCGCCTTATGACCCATTGCACAGCGGCTTCGCTTTATTTTTTCAAGATTATTGGTTCCAGTTAGAAGGGCGGGCATCCAGTCGCAGTGTTCTATCGCAGAAAAGCCAGCTTTAATAGTGTTGGGGTTTGTGCGCGCGATATGGAGGAGTTTTGCCCAGAACCATTCCGAAGAATATACGCCGCCCTCATACATTGTATAATCGATGCTC
>JAKJFY010000055.1:2531-8711 GCA_022704665.1 Spirochaetota bacterium
GAGGGCAGAGAGTATCGCTTATGAGGCAGGGCGTAGAACCTGTAGTATCTATGGCAATGCCTTCCACAAAGGGCAGTGCATCTTGTCCAGTTTTTTCGTGTATCTGTTGCATGACGACTTCAAGTGATTCGATATAATCCAGAGGATGTTGCCTGAATTGGTTTATTCTTGGATCGCAATAGAGTCCCTGTGACCATCTAGGGTATGCAGCGGTTGCACTGCTTATTTCGTAGCCATTCGCAGTATCTATGATCACCGCTCTACACGAATCTGTTCCATAGTCTATGCCAATGACATACTTGGGCTTGGTTTCTTTTTTCATCACAGTCTCCATGTTCACTTTAGCTATTATATCGAAAAATCAACCAAAGCAAGGGTGCAAGGTCAAATAAAAAGAGAGAGGCGCATTTAGGCTATCGCAGGGCTGTCCACTGATAATTGGAGAATTTTTCCCGGGCAAGCCTCTCGGCATTTTGGAGCTCGAGATCTGTCGGTTCGGATCGCTCGTAGCTAAGGTTGAGCGCTCGTGCAAACCCTTTTTCGAGCGCTGCTATAGTAGTCGAAAAAAGCTCTTCAAAGCTCATAGAATCTGGCACAGAGAGGCAGCGCCGTATGCTAGTAACGCGCGATTTTATATCTTCGATGAGCTTGCCTTTGGTCTTTTCCTGAGGGACTCTCAAGATCGAGAACATAAGATCGACATCTACCTCAACAATGATAGTGCCATGTTGGAGAATGCAACCATTTTTTCTAGTTTGGGCATTTCCGGAGATCTTTTTCCCTGCACTTACTATATCGTTGATAGGAGCGAATTCAGCTTGAATGCCGAGTTCAGCAAGACCTTCGATAATACCAGCCAACAATAGCCTATATGAATCGATTATGCTGGCTCGAGCTAGAGGATGTTCTAGAGGTATTACAATACTATATGTCACTTCATGATGATGAAATACGGCACCTCCTCCCGTGATGCGTCGAACAGCATCGATGCCGAAAGCTCTACATGCTTCGATATCTATTTCTTCTTGTAAGCCCTGAAAATATCCTAAAGATACGGCCGGAGGATCCCAGCCATAGAAGCGCAGAGTTGGAAGACAAAGACCCTTCGACACCGAATCGAGAATTGCTTCGTCGAGCCCCATATTGAAGACTGCGGGATGGAAGCCTGTCTCGAGAAGCCTAAAATCATGAGCCATGGCTGAGTTCCTTCTCAATAAGTATAAGTCCTTTGCTGTTAATACCTTCGAATTCTAGAGCTTTCTCTTTAGAGAGTCTATCGAAGCAGTCAGCGAATTCTCCGATAGTCACTCCGCATAGCTCATTTTGGATTTCATCGAAGGCTTCTTCTGGAATTGCGAAGAAATCCCCTCGTATAGAAAGGGAAATGATCCGCGAAGACAAGGAGAGCGGAGGCTCCACTTCGAGTGTCATGCGCAAAAGCTTGCATCCTTCTGGCTTACCGATCAGTTCGAGCTTCATTTTTATAGCTCCTTTTTAGAGGTACTCCAAGCCTCGCGAGCATGAAAGCTCGTTCTAGCAAATGGAGCTGACAGCACAGAGTCAAAACCGAGAGTCTTTGCCATGTCTGCATATTTGCCGAACTTTTCTGGGCTTATATATTCCTCTACGGGAATCTCATTTGGCGATGGCT
This sequence comes from Spirochaetota bacterium, assembly GCA_022704665.1. GTDB lineage: Bacteria > Spirochaetota > Spirochaetia > Treponematales > Rectinemataceae > Rectinema. The sequence continues at coordinate 4,183 of JAKJFY010000055.1, forward strand.
GCAGGTATTGGCCCATCACTATTAGGGATACACCCACTGACCTGAGATCTTCGAGAGCCTTTAGCACCTCTCTTTCAGTCTCTCCAAGACCGAGCAAAAGGCTCGATTTTGTGGGAATTCCCGTAGATGCAGCTTCGCTCAGGGTTTGCAGGCTCTTATCGTAGGAAGCTCGTTGATCGCGCACAGACTGCAAGCGGCGAACAGTTTCTATGTTATGGGCAAGAACGTCCGGCTTTGCAGATAATACTTCCTCAAGCTCCTGTCCGATATAGTCTGGAATTAGGACTTCTACTCGAGTAGATGGACTAAGGTTGCGGATTGCGTGGATACAAGCCGAAAAATGACTTGCACCGCGATCGGGTAGATCATCTCGATCCACAGAAGTTATCACCGCGTAAGAGAGACCTAGCGATTTTACCGCCTCCGCCAGGTGTTGCGGTTCTTCCGGGTCCAGAGGCTTGCCAAATCTAGCAGCTTTTACAGCACAGAAGCGACAGCCGCGAGTACAAGTGTCTCCCATAATCATGAAGGTCGCTGTTCCAGAACCCCAACATTCTCCTTTGTTGGGACAATGCGCCTCATCGCATACAGTATGAAGACCATGACTTGCTAGTACTTCTTCGACATGACGCCAATTTTGGCCATGCGGAAGCTGTACTTTGAGCCAGGATGGCTTTGGGCGGGCAATTGATGTTCTCATTGATATATTATAGACGGATCTGCGAAAAATGTCATGGTGGATCGTGATTGACTGCAGATTATATGGTTCTATTATGATTAAGGTTGCTATTCGCTGCAAAAAAGTAAGGAAAGGAGAGATCTCGATATGCAAATTCCGCAGACATTGAGGCTCGATGATGAAAAAGGCGAATTGATCATTCTCGATCAAACCATGCTACCAAACGAGATTAAGTACTTAGGGCTCTCGAAAACAGAGGAAATCTGGGAAGCGATAAAAACTCTTCGAGTTCGAGGTGCTCCAGCGATAGGCATAGCAGCGGCATACGGTGTATATCTGGCCGTCCGGAATGCCCAGCCTTCAACCATGGAAGATGCGCTGCGAATATTCATGGAAGCTCGAGCCTACCTTGCTACTTCAAGACCCACGGCGGTCAATCTTTTCTGGGCCCTTGATAGGATGCAGAAACGACTAGAAGAAGAAATATCGCAATCTTCGGTGCAGAGGCTTTGTGCTGCGCTAAGAGAGGAGGCCGATGCTATTCGCCACGAGGATGCACAAGTGTGCAGATGTATCGGCGAAAACTCTCTATTGCTCCTCGAAAGAGGATGGGGTCTTATCACCCATTGTAATGCCGGAGTCCTTGCCACCTCAGAGTATGGAACAGCACTCGCTCCAATCTATCTTGGACAGGAAAGAGGCTATGGTTTTCGAGTATTCGCCGACGAGACAAGGCCATTGCTGCAGGGAGCTCGCCTGACCGCATGGGAACTAATGCAAGCAGAGGTTGATGTCACTTTAATCTGCGATAATATGGCAGCGAGTGTCATGAAAAAAGGTTGGGTGCAAGCTGTGCTTGTAGGCTGTGATCGCATTGCAGCCAATGGAGATACGGCGAATAAGATAGGAACTCTAGGGCTTGCCATTCTTGCGGCGCATTTTGGAATTCCTTTCTATGTCCATGCGCCGAGATCGACAATAGATATGGATTGCGAAACAGGACTCGAAATCGAAATAGAGGAACGTCCTAGTGAAGAAATCACGACAAGGTGGTATGAAAAGCCAATGGCTCCAAAGGATGTTAAGGTATTCAATCCTGCATTCGATGTAACGGATGCGGAGCTAATAACCGCTATAATCACGGAAAAAGGCATCGCTCGGCAGCCATACAATCGATCATTGAGAGCAATGATGAATTGATATTATCGAGATAGAAAATCGAATTCTTGCTGTATCGAGGAGGGAGGCTGATTCTTTTCTCTTAGCATTTCACGCAACATTTCTGGATTTTCAAGCTTCTGGCCTTCGATCGAGTATCCAGACCTATAAAATTCATCTGGTGAAGTCTTCCCATTGATGGTGATAAAGCAAGCGGTCTTTCGAGTCGGTATGTGTAGCTTTTTCAGCGATGAGAATTCCAACCTTCCATTCTTGCGCATCTGCAGTATTCTGCGTGCAGCTTTAGGTCCAATGCCAGGAATGTGCAGAAGCTCTTCATAGTCTGCCGTCATAAGTTCAACAGGAAAAAGCTCCAAATGTCGCAAAGCCCATGAAGTCTTTGGATCCAAATCTTCATCGAGAGAGTCTTGCTCCTCGAACAGTTCGATCGGTTCAAAGCCGTACCAGCGGAAAAGCATATCCGCCTGGTAGAGTCGGTACTCTCGGATATATGGCGGGGCAGCTAATCTAGGTAAAGAAGGATCCGTTCCATCAGGTCGAAAAGCCGAATAATAGACTCTCCGTACATCGAAATCTCTATAGAGATGATATGCAAGCGAAAGGATGGTGTTATCTGATTCAGGGCTTGCTCCGACGATGAGCTGGGTTGTCTGGCCTGCAGACATCTCTGCTGCCTGATCGTTCACGCTGATTTTCTGAAGAGGTTTCTTTGATCGATTTGGTTCCTCGAGCTCACGAAGCCTTCCATATATCGTCATCATGGGAGAGAGAATAGAATCGGCTGATTTATCGGGCGCAATGCGGACAAGACTTTCTTCGGTAGGCAGCTCGATATTGACGGACACTCGAGTAGCATAGCGCATAGCTAGCTTCACAAGTTCCGGCGAAGCCCCCGGTATAACTTTTAAGTGGAGATATCCTTTGTATCCATAGCGCTCGCGTAGAGTTTGCGCAGTCCACACAAGCCTTTCCATTGTATTGTCTGGAGTGCCGATGACTCCAGAAGAGATGAAAGCGCCCGAAATAATGCCTCTTGCATTGAAATCCGCAATAGTGCGCGCAAGCTCTTCAGGCTGGAATGAGGCCCGCTTTATATTCGAGCTACGACGATTGACACAGTAAGCACAGTTATAAGAGCAGGCATTCGAGAGCAAGATCTTCAGTATAGGGACGCTTCCCCCTCCTAAACGCTTGACCTTGCAAATATTATAGGCAGCATCCTGGCAGATTTCTGATTTAGCATTGCACGAGCTATTAATTTCGGGGAACTTTGTCTCTGGGTGATCTATTAGGGGAGTTGGGGCAGCCGCATCCCAGTCGGCTGCTTGCGAAAGGATATGAAATCTATCAAGATAATTCATTTACTAAACATAAGTTTAGTAATAGTATTGTTATCTGTCAATCCTTGATCAAAATAAGCTTTCCAATTCCAAAATAGCTTCTTCTGGTTTTTGAATAATAGAGCAAAATAATAGAAAAGCCCTCTTTCGAGGGCTTAGCATGTTTTTCTAGCGGGAGAGGGGATTGAACCCACGACCCAGCGGATATGAGCCGCTTGCTCTGCCAACTGAGCTATCCCGCCATGCAGGTGGTTGTATATCTCAAAAATGCCCCTTGGTCAATACCTTGTAAGATTTTGAACTCTAGGGCTATAATTTGTAAGATTTTTGAAGTTGGGGTTTGAATGGCCGATTGGCGTGACCAAAAATATACAGAGGTGTTTGGTGAGACATTGAATGGCCTACAGCGTCGTCGTGCTGTTGACCCCGCCTTTTCGATTGAAGATGTAGAAAACCAACTTGTACACCTATATGTCTTAGATGGAAATGATTGGTTAGGCCGTGGTGCGCTTGGTGATCTAGTCTCAGAGGCCACAATTGCAGCCTACGAGCTGTTCATCGAAGAATGGAGAATTGAAAAAGGGGGAAAGAATGGCTGTTGAGATTAGAAAAGTCGAAAGCCAGAGAGATTTGAAGCGATTCATAGACTTTCCTGTGCACCTTTATTGGGATCAACCAAACTATGTGCCAGCTCCTCGCTTTGATGAGATGCGGACACTCAGCAAGGATAAGAATGCAGCTTTCGAATTCTGTGAAGCGGAATATTGGACTGCATGGAAGGACAATAAAATCGTTGGCCGTATTGCAGGCATAATAAACCACCGATTCATCGAAAAATGGGGAAAAGAATGGGGTCGTTTTGGGTGGATCGATTTTATAAACGATGCTGATGTATCTGCTTCGCTTCTTAGCACTGTTGAGAAATGGGCAGCTTCGAAGGGGATGAAGGCGCTGCACGGACCTTTGGGCTTTACTGATCTCGATCGGGAGGGCATGCTTGTTGAAGGTTTTGATGAGCGTGCAACCTTAGCTACGATCTATAATTATCCATATTATCCTCAACATTTGGAAATGCTCAGTTACCGAAAAGACGTAGACTGGCTTCAATTCCAAATCTTCGCCTCTAAGGAGATTCCAGAGAAAGTCCAGCATGTGGCTGACCTGCTTGCAAAACGCTCTGGTGTTCATCTTTTTGAATGGAAAAATAAGCGCGTCATTGTCGAAAAATTTGGCAAGCAGCTCTTTGCGTTGATAGATGAGACGTATGGGGATCTCTATGGAACAACGCCTTTGAGTGAGCGGCAGGTAGAGGACTATATCAAGCAGTATCT
>JAKJFY010000056.1:0-8669 GCA_022704665.1 Spirochaetota bacterium
GATATCATGCACTGGCGCGACAAGCAGGGGCACGAGGTGGATTTTGTAATCGAGGGCGAGGGGAAGGCTCCTCTCGCGATCGAAGCCAAATGGAATGCAGATGCTTTCGATCCTGACGGTTTGCAGGCCTTCAGAAAATTGCACCCGACCGGCGTCAACCTCGTCGTGTCGGCAAATGTCGATAACGCGTACACCCGCACTGTGAGCGGACTTGAGGTCAGCTTCTGCTCGCTTTCATATTTGCGCCAGCGAGTATAGTAGTCAGTACCTTTCTGGAGCGAATATACAAAGTTCGATGCCCGATATTGTCGACATCTTGTGGTTTGAAATGAAAGATACCAGCTCGTTTGCCGGTACAAAAGCAATTTTTTCTTGCCGGTCGCTGTTTCTCTCATAGGCAATGTTGCGATTGTTTTGAGCCTCTTTATTGCATAAATGCCTTGTAGTTGTTATCAAGACACTGGCCTGTGCCATTCCTATCGCGCTGATTTGTTACTTTTCCCTGTCCTATTTTCAAAATAACTCTGCAACTACTAAGCGAAGTAGCAAAGAGAGCGTAGGCAATAAACAGAGAATACCTCTTAGTTTTGCCTGTCTTATCAAGAAGGATGAATAAATGCCTGAAGCATCAGGATCTGAAGTGTCAAGATTAGCATTAGTTGGTTGTGGCCGTATTAGTTCTAAACACATTGAAGCGGCACTGGCGAACAAAGATACAGTAGGCCTTGTCGCCTGCTGCGATCCTATTCAGGATCGTGCGCAAAGACGTGCGCAGGAATATGGTGCAGGCCTCAGCAGCGGTAGTGACGTAACGGTTTACGCCGATTATCACGAGATGCTGGCCAAAGAAAAGCCTGATATCTGCGCCATTGCGACAGAGTCAGGTTACCACCCACGGATCGCGATCGATTGTCTTGAAGCTGGCGCCCATGTCATTTGTGAGAAGCCTATGGCGCTTTCTACTCGTGATGCAGATGCGATGATTGCTGCAGCAAGACACAACAATAGAAAACTCGCGGTATGCTTTCAGAATAGATTCAATGCGCCAGTACAGCGCGCGCGGGCGGCGCTCGAAGCGGGTCGGTTTGGTAAGATGCTGCACGGCATGATCCAGGTGCGATGGAATAGGGATGCAGACTATTATGCACAGGCGCCTTGGCGCGGCACCTGGGATCTCGATGGCGGAACGCTGATGAACCAGTGTACGCATGGAATCGATCTTTTGCAGTGGATGATGGGGGAAGATGCAGTGCGCGTGCAGGCTGCAACACGACGATTTTTGCGCCCTATTGAGGCGGAGGATTTCGGTGCGGCAATCGTCGAGTTTGCAAGCGGCGCAGTGGGTGTTATCGAAGGAAGCGCTGATGTCTTCCCCAAGAACTTAAATGAAACACTCTCGCTCTTTGGAGAGAAGGGCACGGTAGTGATTGGCGGGCTTGCGGTCAATAAGATTGAAACCTGGCGTTTTGCTGATGCAACAACCGTTGGCGATATCGAAGAGAAAGTCCTCGATCCCAACGCAAAAGATCCTCCCACTGTGTATGGCTTTGGCCATACCGCGCTCTATGCTGATTTTCTTGATGCCCTCGAGCAGGATCGCGAGCCATTGGTGAATGGCGACGCAGGCAAAAAAGCGCTCGAAATCATTCTTGCAATCTACAAGAGCCAGAAAACTGGGCAGCCGGTTACTCTCCCCTTAGACTTCACGACGCTCGAGATGAAAGGCAGTTTTTGATGCTCTCCATTCTCAGTGTTGTCGGGGCTCGCCCGCAGTTCATAAAAGCCGCTGTAGTTTCGCGGCTAATTCGCAGTAGCCAATATCGCGACACAATACATGAATGCCTCGTGCATACTGGCCAGCACTACGACGACAATATGTCGGCAGTATTCTTTCGAGAGATGGAAATACCTGAACCCGACATAAACCTTCAAATAGGTTCTGGCACCCATGGAGCCATGACCGGCGCAATGCTTATGCAGCTTGAGCGCGTCATGATGGAGCAAAAGCCGGACTCCGTGCTAGTGTATGGCGATACGAATTCTACACTTGCAGGGGCCTTGGCCGCTTCAAAATTGCACATCCCTGTGGTGCATGTCGAGGCAGGTCTACGCTCTTTTATGATGGCAATGCCAGAAGAACAGAATCGCATCATCGCCGATAGGCTCTCCACTGTGTTGTTTTGCCCTACAAAGACAGCGATAGACAATCTCACGCATGAAGGAATCGCGTTTGCGCAACCAGCCTTACCAAATGCAGACGAGAAAGCGGTCTTTCTCTCTGGCGATGTCATGCTCGACGCATCGCTGTATTACCGTCAGAAGCAAAAAGCTATGCCGCTAGGTAGAGCGCTGGCATCTCCTGCATCGCTTGTAGAACGGCCTTTCTATCTTGCGACCTTGCATCGCGCAGAGAACACTGATGATCCGTTGCGGCTCGCAGCAATTGTGAAGGCGCTGAATGAGTTCGATACCCTCCCTGCAGTTTTGCCGCTTCATCCTCGGACTAGGAAAATCCTCTTCCAAGAAGGGCTTGAGTTCGCAGCCCACATCCACATCATCGATCCGGTGGGTTATTTCGATATGCTTACGCTCGAAGATCGATGTCAATTCGTGGTGACTGACTCTGGTGGTGTACAGAAAGAAGCCTATTTCTTTGGTAAACCATGTATTACGCTGCGCGATTCAACAGAATGGGTAGAGCTTATGCAGCATGGCTGGAATACGCTTGTCGGTGCAAATACCAAAAAGATCCTTGCCGCACTACAATTGATGCCACGTTACGGCGAATCGGTACAGCTTTATGGTGATGGACACGCAGGCGAATTCATCGTAAAAACGTTACTCAATATCTTTTCAGAAGAAGGCTGATATGCAAGTTCCCTTTTATACGCCGGTACGCGAATATCATGCGCGCAAAGCGGAATTCGACCACGCCGTACAGCAAGTCTTTGAGAACGGAGATTTTATCCTGGGCGAGGATGTTGCGGCTTTTGAAGAAGAGGCGGCGTCCTGGCTTGGTGCAAAGTATGCGGTCGGTGTCGCATCCGGTTCTGATGCGCTTGTGATTGGTAGCGATATCCTTGGATTCCGCGATGGAGCCGAAGTGCTCACACCGACCTATACGTTTTTTGCGTCCGCATCGTGCCTTGCGCGCCTTGGTGCAACGCCAGTCTTTGTGGACATGGATGAAGAAACGTTCAATATGGACATGAACCAGGCAGCGCAAAAGGTTAGTCCTCGAATAAAAGGCATTATTCCGGTTCACCTTTTCTTGCAGCCAACACCATTACAAGAGGTAATGGACCTTGCCCGTGCGAATAATCTCAAAGTGCTCGAGGATGCAGCAGAAGGCTGGGGCATGCAGTCGCTTGTGGACGGAGCATGGAAAACGGCAGGCACCGTGGGCGATATCGGTATTTACTCATTCTTCCCCACAAAGACCTTAGGCGCTTATGGCGATGCAGGCCTCATGCTCACTGATGATGAAGCATTATACCGCAAAATAAAGATGTATCGAGTGCATGGTACTTCGGCGAAGTACCATCATGAATATATTGGGTATAACTCTCGGCTTGATACCTTCCAGGCAGCAATCTTACGGGTCAAGCTCATCACCACAGAGGCGGCTATTGCGGCGCGTGCACGCCATGCAGCACATTATACCGAGCGGCTTCGTGCAATTCCGGACGTGCGAGTACAAAGCGTGCGCAGTGATGCACACCCAGTCTATTACGTCTACAACATCCTTGTGCCGCAGCGCGATGAGCTTGCGGCTCACCTTAAGGAAAAAGGCATAGGCACCACGATTTATTATCCGAAACCACTGCACCTTCAGCCATGCTTTGCCTATCTTGGGTATAAAGAAGGCGACTTTCCTGTTGCAGAGCGTATCTGCAAAGAAATTTTGGCACTTCCGATGTACCCAGAACTTACGGATGATGAAGTGGACTACGTGTGCGACACAATTGCTTCGTTTTATGGAAAAAAATGATGAGTGAACTGATTACCATGCCTTCAGCCGATGGAGGTGCCTTTGTGCACCATGAATCCGCATATGTGGACCAAGGTGCGCAGGTTGGTTCTGGAACCCGCATCTGGCATTTTTCGCATATCATGGAAGGTGCAAAGATAGGAAAGAACTGCTCGCTTGGGCAGAATGTCAACGTGGGCAGCAGGGCCATGCTTTGTAATGGCGTTAAGGTACAGAATAACGTCTCCATCTATGATGATGTTGTCATCGAGGATGACGTGTTCTGCGGCCCTTCTATGGTCTTTACGAATGTCATCAATCCTCGCGCCTTTATTGAGCGGAAGCAGGAGTATAAAAAGACGATTGTGCGGCGAGGTGCTTCCATAGGAGCCAATGCAACGATTGTTTGTGGCGTTACGTTAGGCGCGTATTGTTTTGTTGGGGCAGGTAGTGTAGTCACCAAAGATGTGCCAGACTATGCGCTTGTCTATGGCAGTCCCGCGCGTCAGTATGGCTGGGTATGTACCTGTGGTGTAAAACTTAATCAAGAATTGACGTGTCCAGAGTGCGGCAAGAAGTATCAACAAGCTGAGAAAGGAATCGAGGCAATCTATGAGTAGTCAGGAATTATTGAGCAAAATTGAGAAGAACGAAGCGATTGTGGGGATTATCGGCCTTGGCTATGTTGGTCTTCCGCTTGCGGTGAGCTTCGCAAAGAACGGGATCAAGGTTCTAGGAGTTGAGAAGAGCGAAAAGAAGGTCTCTTCTGTGAACGAAGGACAGAACTACATTCAGGATGTTGATGATGAAGTCCTAAAGTCGTGCGTACGCGAAGGGAAGCTTTCCGCAACAAGTGATGAATCACGCATTCACGGGTGCGATGTACTCATCATCTGTGTACCGACGCCGCTCGATCATTTCAAGAAGCCCGATATGAGCTTTATCGAATCCGCATGTATCGATATTGGTCGAAATATGAAAAAGGGTGTGTTCATCAGTCTCGAAAGCACCACGTACCCTACAACAACCGAAGATGTCGTAAAGCCAATTGTGGAGCGTGAGTCGGGCTTTAAAGAAGGCCAAGATTTTTGGCTCTGCTTTAGCCCTGAGCGCGTCGATCCAGGCAATAAAGACTACAAAACAGAGAATACGCCAAAGGTTGTCGGAGGTCTTGGAGAAGAAGCGCAAAAGATTGCGCTCGCACTGTATGGCAAAGCAATCCAAAAGCTCTATTCCGTGAGTTCTCCGCGCGTTGCCGAGATGGTAAAGATCCTCGAGAACACCTATCGGCTTGTCAACATAAGCCTTATCAACGAGCTTGCGCTCCTTGCGGGGAAGATGGATATCAATATTTGGGAAGTAATCGAGGCAGCCAAATCCAAACCCTATGGTTTCCAGGCTTTTTATCCCGGGCCCGGTATTGGCGGTCACTGCATTCCGCTTGACCCATTTTATCTCGAATATATCGCAAAAGGTATCAATTTTGACCTTACGATGATCGATGCGGCAGGCCGAATCAACAATTTGCAGCCGTATCGCATGATGAACAAGATTTCCTATGCGCTCAATCGTCAGGGCAAGCCTATGAATGGGTCTACGATTCTCTTCTTGGGCGTGGCATATAAAGCGGATATCAACGATGCACGGGAGAGTCCCGCCCTCCTTGTCATGGAAGAGTGTGCGAATAAGCGAGCATATGTGCTCTACCACGATCCCTATATTCCAGAAGTTGTAGACGAACATGGCAAGAAGTGGACAGGAGTAGCGCTCACCGACGAGTTACTAGAGAGTGCTGATTGTGTTGTATTTACGACGGCCCATTCGTGTTTTGATATCGATCATATTGTTGAGAAAGCGAAGCTCGTTGTGGATCTCAAGAATATGGTAAAAACAGTGAACATCGAAAATGGCAAGGTTTTCAAACTATAAATGATATTTGATAACGCTTAATGCATAGCAGCTGATCCCTATCATATTGCAATCCATTGGTTGCCTTTACAGACAGCGGATTCCTGCATAGAGGTGCAAGTGATGTTACAGTAGTTCTGCGAGCGAGCAGACAATCTTCAACGAAGGAATTCGATCAATTATGTGCAATGAATTACTGATGGCCTATCTATTCTTATTAACCAGGAAATAAATTGAATCAAATAATGCTATGGTTATGCATATGCTCTTCAACGGTCTGCCGCGATTCGATTGGACGATGATAGATCAGATTCCTTATCAAAATGGTATATACGTTATATTCGAAAAAGGTGAAAGGTACCATTCCGTGGATAGAATAGTTCGCATCCGGTACCCATCGGGCACAAGACCATTTACGGGAAAGGTTAAAAGACCACTTTGTAAAAGAAGATGCTGATGGCAGCATTCTCCGCAAGAACATCGGCCGCGCTTTTTTGAATATGGATCCGTCCTTTGGCCCCAGCAGCAATTGGCTTGGTTTGAATAGCCCCATGCCGGAGATTGCACGTAGCGGTCTATGGAATAGTCAGCATTTGCAGGGGAAGCCTTTATCTCCTGAGGAATTAGAGCGAGTTAAGCAGCTTGCAGGATCTGGATGCAGATAGATACACAGACAATATGGGGCGTGGCGCACGTGTACGCCGTGCGGGGAATGATTTCATAGGTAAGATTATTTAAGAGAATGTTGCCTATAATAGAAATGAAGTATTTACAAACATGGAGGCATCCATGAAAGGCATTATCCTTGCCGGTGGTTCCGGTACGCGCCTCTATCCTGCCACCAAGGTTGTCTCCAAGCAGCTTTTGCCGGTCTACGACAAACCAATGATCTATTACCCGCTTTCGGTTCTCATGCTCGCGGGCATTCGGGAGGTTCTGGTCATTTCAACCCCTCAGGATACACCTCGCTTTGAGGAGCTTCTTGGAGAAGGATCGCAGTGGGGGATTGCGCTCTCATATGCAGTCCAGGCAAAGCCCGATGGCATTGGGCAGGCTTTTATCATTGGTGAGAATTTCATCTCTGGCGATTCGTGTAGCCTTATTCTTGGCGACAATATTTTCTTTGGCACCGGCTTTACGACAATGTTGCGGCGCGCTGCCAAGCTTCGCCATGGTGCGGAGATTTTTGGGTATCCGGTGAAAGACCCTGAGCGTTTTGGCGTTGTTGAGGTAGACGAGAATTTCAAGGCGATTTCTATTGAGGAAAAGCCAGCACATCCAAAGTCGAATTGGGCGGTCACGGGGCTCTATTTCTATGATAATCGGGTCGTACAGTTTGCGAAGGAGCAAAAGCCTTCTGCGCGGGGAGAGCTCGAGATTACCGATATAAACCGGCGCTATTTGGAGGAAGGCAGCTTACATGTCAATCCGCTGGGCCGCGGCTTTGCGTGGCTCGATACGGGTACCCACGACAGCCTCTTAGATGCCTCTGAATTTGTGTCGACGATTCAGCGGCGCCAGGGATTTATGATCGCCTGTCTCGAAGAGATCGCCTATCAACAAAGCTGGATCACCGCAGAACAAGTTCTTAATGCGGCAAGGGCGTTAGGTAAAACCGAGTATGGCAAATATCTGAAGGACTTAGTCGAATGAATCGCGCATTTCAGAATGTCCTGGTTACCGGCGGTGCAGGTTTTATTGGATCGAATTTTATTCGATATCTTATGCACCAGCCTGATTTTCAAGGTCGAATCATTAATTATGATTTACTCACCTATGCAGGTAATCTTGCCAATCTGGACGATGTAGTTCAGCAATTTGGCCAGAATGGTCGCTATATCTTTGTCCGCGGCGATATTTGTAATCGAGAGGCTGTTCAAGAAGTATTTCAGCGTTACGATATCGATACAGTGGTGCATTTTGCTGCGGAAAGCCATGTGGACCGTTCGATTCATGATCCCTCCTGCTTTGTCAAGACGAATGTTCTTGGTACGCAGGTGCTGCTGGATGTAGCACGGGAAGCCTGGCAAAAAAGGCAGGATGTTCTTTTTCACCATATAAGCACTGACGAAGTCTATGGTTCGCTCGGCGAGTCAGGTTATTTCACCGAAGAAACTCCGTATGATCCTCGAAGTCCCTATTCCGCATCGAAAGCTGCCGCGGATCACCTTGTGATGGCCTATTTCCATACCTATGGATTGCCGATTACGCTCTCCAACTGTTCAAATAACTATGGGCCGTATCAGTTTCCAGAAAAGCTGATTCCGCTTATGATTCTCAACATGCAGGCGCGAAAGCCGCTCCCTGTGTATGGAGATGGCAAGAACATTCGCGATTGGCTCTATGTCGAGGATCATAATTCAGCCGTGTGGACGATCATGAAGCACGGCAAGGTAGGCGAAAAGTACAACATCGGCGGAGAGACCGAATGGGAGAATATCAGGCTTGTACAAGAGCTTTGCAGGATTTATGCTGAGCTGACCGGTGCGCCACTTTCGGAAATTACGAGCCTCATTACCTATGTCAAAGATCGCCCTGGCCACGATAGACGCTATGCAATTGATTGCAGCAAGCTCAAGGGTGAACTGTGCTGGCAAAAGGCACATGATTTTGAAGATGGCCTACAGAGAACTGTACAATGGTATGTTGAAAACAAAGTATGGATCGAGAATATCCAATCAGGCGAATATCGAAAATGGATAGAGACCAACTATGGTCAGAGGTAGGATTCTTTCATGATCAATGTTACTAGGTCATTTTTGCCACCGAGAGATGAGTATGAAAAATACTT
>JAKJFY010000057.1:0-8566 GCA_022704665.1 Spirochaetota bacterium
GCTTTATTGATACTGGCTCCTCCAATAAGGATCGCAGCTACTGCTGGGAAAACCATCGCATTAGGCGCCGTATAGAGCTGGATAAAGCCGAAACTCTGTTCATAGACTATTATGCCTACCGCACCGAGAAATGTGGATACTATTACCGAAATTGTCCTCATCTTGTCCACATCGACGCCAGATGCGCGAGCAAAATCTGGGTTCGACCCCACAGCTGTCATAGCAGTGCCCGTTTTTGTTCGCAGAAAGATCCACATAAAGAAAGCAAAAAGAGCTACAAATAACAACAGCCCCGTAGGAAATATGAAGAATTCTCCAATTTTGATGGCCAGGAAATTGTTCAGTACATGTAGCCAATAGTTTTCGACCGAAATCGTCGTGCGCAAGCCCTTACCAGCATAGCCCCAGACCATTGTCGGATTATCGTAAGGCAGCACTAGCCACATGATGCACATGAACATGATGAAAGAGAAGCCCACATACATTGCGATAGTCATTTCCTCGCCTTTGACTCTATTGAGGAGCTTGCCATATATCCAGCCAAAAAGAATAGAAAATGGCATAGCTAAGACAATAGCACTGAGGAATCCAATCATTCCATGCAGCTCAAGCTGAAGTGACAAGGTTGCTCCCAAAAGTCCAGACACAAGCCCAAGCGCCAAGCCGAAGTTAAGGCCGCACCCCGATTGAATCATAGGGACCATTGCCAACACCATAATAGCGTTCTGTCCAAATCGGTTGAGAACATCGGAAATCGATGCGTCGAGCCGCACTTGGACAAAAGGTGCCATAATAAAGAGTCCAACCAAAAAAAGAAAAATAATGATGCGCGGCCAGCCGAAATCTTGAATGAATGTCTTGATATTACGCATTGACGGCTTCCTCCATAGCTGCGCCCGACATAAGCAGGCCAAATTCAGAGATATCTGCCGTCGGCGGCAGGATTCCTGCAATTCTTCCTTCATCGACAATTGCAATGCGATCGCAGATCGAACGCAATTCGATAAGCTCGCTAGAGACCATAACTATGGTGGTCCCAAAATCGCGATTATAGTGATGCAGTGCGTCCAAGACCAGTTTTTTAGCGCCAACATCTATTCCTCGTGTTGGCTCTGATACAAATAAGAGCCTAGGCTTTATTGCAAAAGCTTTTGCTAGGCAGATCTTCTGCTGATTTCCTCCAGAAAGCTCCTTGGCTTTCTGCTTTGTACTGGTGCATTTGATGTCTAAAAGCTCTACATATTCTTGACAAAGCTCTTCCATAGCCTTTTCGTCACGCTGTGTAAAAAGCCCAGCGAGCATCTTCTTAAGGCATTGGTTGTGTATTTGTAAGGCAGTAAAAGCTATGTTCCACTCTAGGCTTTCGTCGAGCAAAAGGCCTACTCCACGTCTGTCTTCCGAAACAAAACCCATGCCCATTGCAAGCGCCATTGCAGGGTTGTTGAGCGGTACTGGCTTTCCATCGAGTAGGACTACTCCTCCTGCGGGGAATAACCCCATGATCCCATTGGGGATTCCGAGTTTTCCCTGACCAGCTAAGCCTCCGATTCCAAAAATCTCTCCCTTATGGACCTCGAAGGAAACATCGCGGACGGTCTCTCCTGGCATATCAACCCAGAGATTTCGAACACTAAGGGCTATGTCGATAAAACTTCTGAGCTGGTATCTATCTTCCTCTCCTGCGATGCTGCGACCTACCATCCAGGAAGCAACATCTCGCAAATTGATGTTCTGATTTGGCGTATCTTTTACAAGATGACCATCTCGCAGCACCACAATACGATCAGCAACAGAGAGAACTTCCTGCAGTCTGTGGGAAATAAAGATAATGCCGATCCCTTCCGAAGCAAGGCGCTTGAGTGTCTGCAATAGCACTTCTGCCTCCGATTCGGTTAGCACAGCCGTAGGTTCATCTAGAATAAGAATGCGAGTCTGTTCACGATCGATCTCTCTCGCTATCTCCGTAAACTGCTTGTGGCCTACCGGCATCTCAGACACCAGCATATCTGGATCGAGATTGACACCAAGCTTGTTTATGGCTTTTTCAGCACGCTCATGCATCTTATCTCGCAGAAGCACACTCATACGGTCGCCAAATACATCATTCAGAACGGTAGGACGCATCGGCTCACGGTTCAGCACAATATTCTCAGTGGTCGTAAAACCAGGAATAAGGCTGAATTCCTGATGAACCATACCCAGCCCAGCATCCAAGGCATCGAATGGACTCTCAAAATGAACCTCCGCTCCCTCGATCTTTATGCTGCCCTGGAAACCGCCAGTCTCGGCTATTACTGGCATGCTAAAAAGAATGTGCATAAGCGTGGTCTTACCTGCGCCATTTTCTCCCACAAGGCCAAGAATTTCTCCCTCATGCAGATCAAAACTCACATCGTGCAGTACTATATTTCCATAGAAATCTTTAGAAACATGCTCGATGGAAAGAAGAGAACTTCCATTTATCATAATAATTCCATTAAAAATGGGTTTATAAAAATTGGCCCGCATCCCGACAACGCCTGAATACGGGCCGAAATAAACGCTTGTTCGGCGTCTCAAGCTAAAAACATGGAACCCATGCGCCGAAAGAATTCGGCGCGTGGCTCTTCTCAGCTATTTATGCATCTGAATGTTGTAATACTTATCTGGCACTTTAACCTGAGTGGTAGGCAAGAAGCCTTTACCAAAGATATAGGTGTCCATGTAGATGAGAACCTGATTCCTAGCGCGTACTCCAGTTGCCATGTCCGTATAATATGCTCCATTCCACTTAGCTCCTGGCGTGTACTTCCCAAAGGCATCAAATACATCTTTTAGACTGTCTTTCTTAGCATTACCTTCTATTACCCTCTTCGCAAATTCTCCTAAGCCTGCTGTAACTGTGTATCCATAGGAAAAAGCCCAGGTCCCAAACCTACCAGCTCCTCCCTTGTCTATGACTGCTTTCTCAACTTTCTTCAAAATAGCTGGAAAATCCCCTGCTTCCTTAGACAAATCCAACCCAAGCGCACCTGGATACCCCATCAATGGCGACGGCAAATCCGCTTCTACAAAAATGCCCCCATACGCCAATAGCTGCTTCAATAGTGGCTCTGTATGCGCATCATTCGTGCAGAAAAATGCCGTTTCCTTCCCATACTTCTGTACCCACTGCGGCACCTTCTCTAGTATAAATTGCTGCGCACCTGCCACCCCTACGTCCGATGTAGGATCTGGCGCAGTCTCAAAATAAAAGTTCATCCCTAAATCTTTGCACGCCTCCTCCATTATCGCTCGCCTGCGACCTAAGGTCTCGTAACTCATGTGCCTAGGAAATGATATGTGCACAAAGTTCTTCGCCCCTAGCTGCTTCGCCGCCCAGATAATCGTGTACCCGCGTGACACAAAGTCATTCGATACCGCAAGATCTGCCGCTTGTTGAATTACTAGTGGATCCTCATGTGGCTCCCCTGCTAGCAGAAGAATGTCCGGCCTCTTGGCTCGTACTCGCTTGAAGGCTTCGGCTGCACCAGGAACTGCTTGGTTGATGACAATAGCTTTCATAAGTGGGTCATCAGCAAGCGCCACCACGTTAGAGATATATGTCTCCTGCTGAGACATAAAATCATCTGGGTAGGTGATATGCTGAATCATCCCTCCGTCTTTGACGCTGCCATACTCCTTTATAAGCTGTTCCGCTCCACGCAGGTCGTCCTCAGACTGAGAGACTGTGCCGGTAACGACACCGATGTGAAATTTGGCCTTGGCCTGGGCGAATACATCTGCGCCCACCACTAGGAAAGCTAGTGCTAGAATAACTGCTACAAGCTTTTTCATAGAACCTCCTTATTTGATATTGAAGATGTGAAATTATTGTACACCTTAAAAGGAACGCGTCAAGTATTTCTTTTTTTCTGCAAGCCAGTTTGCTCATACAATCTTGGGTCTTTCCAGTAAATGCTAGGACATATACAATAGTTTCGATGCAGTTTTCTTGGAAGCGCTTCGCAGATGAACTCTATTATTACTCGAACCAGTTTATTCTCTTTTTTGTGCTGATAATATCGCTCACCTCGGGATCGTGGAAAAACGCACTCGTCACTTCGCTCATTGTGCTTTCCTTTATGCTAATCCAAACCTTATTGCTAACTATTCAAGGGCATATACCAATACTGAGGTTCTTTTATTCTTTTATTACGCCTGCGGGATACTCGATTCTTCGTGCAACGCTGTCGGATATAGCATTCACAGAGACGGTGAACTTGCTGTTGTGGGGAGCTTCGGTTTATATAGCGATTTTTCAGACGCTTACACTTGTCTTGCGTAAGCCAATTCTCAAACGGTTTTCAGAGGCTGCACTATCATTGGGATCTGCCATAATCTTTCTACTCTTTTATGCATATCTTGACCTTCGCATATCGGTCACAGCCTCTTTTGTAAAAGGAGAAATAGATGCTGAGGCAATGGCTCAAGCATTAGGTATAAGATCTTTTCTTGCCGTCTTCGACAAATTCTTTCGAGCCCCCCAGCACCTGTTTGCGCTATTCGGTGTAATATCCTTCGATTTCATGCTGATGGTTGCAAGATGGAGAGCAATCAACCTGGAACAGCGACTCACAAGAATCATCGAAATGCCACAGGAAGCTAAGCGAATCTTCCCATCATCTCCGGAATCCGAATCATCCGCAACTCCTCTTGAATATGAAGGCCAGCAAGTTCAGCCGGTAGTATCTACTGAAGCCCAAGATAGTCTGCCTACAAAAACTGTAGCTTCTCTATTTGTGACAGTCATCTCCTCCGATATTATTGGCTTTACAGATCTTTCTGAGCAGCTAGGACACAAGGAGGCGACTGCCTTATTAAATAGGTATTATGCAATCTGGACCCGATGTGCTGGTAGCTATGGAGGAAGAATCGTATCTATTTCGGCAGATACGGTGGTTATATTGTTTGGCCTTGTAGATGAAGAGCGCAGTGCGGACCGAGCTCTCAACGCTTCATACGCTTTTATCGAAGAACTCGAGGGACTCAGAGAAGACATGATCATAAAATCGCTCCCTGGGGAGATCAAAGTCTCTTTGGGCATTCATTCAGGTTTTGTAACCAGAGCACTTCTTGGGCCACCAGGCCAACAGAGAATTAGCTTCTTTGGCGACACAATCGGGATAGCCGCACGGTTGGACTCGCTTTGCAGGGAATTTCATCAGAGCCTTCTTGTAAGCCATGCAACCTATCGGCGTCTAACACTGGAGAGCCAAGTCACGCTTGAACGTTTTAGCGAAGCACTACTTCGAAAAAGCACACGGCCTATGCCGCTTTACACAAAAAAACCATAATCGGAGCAAAATTTTTCATGAAATCAGCAGCGAACCAAAAACGCAATGGATGGCAGAATGTTATTTCATCTATTTCGATCATTGCCTTGATTGTCTTTGTCTTCTTTAGCGGCGCTTCCTGTTCAGGAAATCTGGACGCTACAATTAAGCTGGACAGCTCCGTGCGAGCAGCAATTCGCCTCGACATACCTGAGGCCTTAAGCGTACGAGTTCGACAATTTGTAGGACTGAAACCGCAAGATCCTCTCTTTAGCACTGAGGCTGTGAGGAAACAATTCCTAGAACAAACAAATATTGCGCTTGTCGATGTTTCCTCGCCCACTCCTGACATTCTTACTTCCGTGGTATGGGTGCAAAATCTCGAAGCTCTTGTAGCAGATACATCGCTCGTGCCACCAGGAATGATTCGCTATCAAAAAATCCCTCCACAAGGGAAAACTCCTGCCATGCGCGAGCTTTCCGTCAATCTTTCGAGAGAAAATGCACCTGCTATGCTAAAGCTCTTCCCTGGAATAGACAAACGCATAATCGATAGCCTGAGCCCTCCTGCGCTGGAGGCCGATCCAGTTTCGGCAGAAGAATATAGGCTCAACCTCGAACAGGTCATAATAGGTAAGAAAAACATGCCCGCTTTCGATGCATGCGCCGTAAATATTGCTATTACAGCCCCTAAGGTAATCATGTCGGCTACAGATGGAAGCATATCCGGAACCGTTTTCCGCATGAGAATCCCTCTGTTTTCGCTTCTTACTCTAGGGAACCCTATTTCTTTTTCTTTGCGGTGGAATGAATAAGAGATTCTGGCATCTTATATACGCTCCATGCTCTTCGGCTGTGTAGAGAATGTCTGATATTGTCAAAAAGCGCTTGTGATTCAAAAAAGGGATACCATTCCCTCAAAAAGGATATAAGGGGCAGAAGCCCTGAAATTTTAATCGAAAGGCCAGCTTCGCATGTTTGGTCTTCGACATCTTCTTCTAATTCTTTTCTTGATGAAGCGCCTTGATTCGTCTGATTTGTCGATACTGCTTTGTGCCAGGCTTCAGCCATTCTCGCAAGCCCCACACGCATATCAGAGACTTTTTTCTCATCGAGTTCAATTAAGGAAGGCCTACGTCCTATGTGCTCGAGCACATGCGCATCGGAATTAGAAATGACACAGTAATCTCCACAGAGAGCCGGTTCTGGATTTGGGCTCATTGCTTCCACTGCATCATAGTGGCCTGGTGGAAGAAATCCAAGTTGACTGTAAACTGAGAAATGCGGTCGGTCTATATGCGCTGGAATTACAATCGCGCCTGCCTTTGCTGCTTCTTCTGCAAAAAAAGTAAAGGATTCTTTCAAAGCGCTGCCATACCAGGTTGCGGGCATCGAAAGGATTTGCCCCAGAGGGTCTACGACAACCTGGTCGCCAAACTGTAGGGGATCTATTTGTATAGCCGGCAAATAGCCAAAAGCCCAGTCGCTAAAGCGGAGCGCTGTTAACGGATCTGAAAAAATGGCAAGCAAGTGCGCTTCTTCAAGAGGATTCAATTCGATTCCAAATAGTGGAACAATGCCAGCTTTAGCACATTCGATCGCAAATGTAGGGGTATTCAGAGCACTGTTATGATCCGTGAGCGCAAAGACATCGATTTTCTTCCTAAGAGCCCACTCGACCATCTCTAAAGGAGAACTTTCAAGACTTGCGCATGGACTAAGACAAGAATGGTTGTGAAAATCAAAAGCATAGAGCATGGACAATGTATGTCCATCTTACCTTGGCAACTCTGGAGCGTGCAAAGCCTGCCAGAGCCGACCAGAAACTTCGAACTGGCTAAGAGCTGTTCGCACCAATCCTATTCGAGATTGAGCGGCAGTCTCGATCATATCATCAATGATTGTCCGATTATTGCACAGGACAATCAAAGGAATATCGACCACACTCGCCACGGCAACCGTATTCTTATGTGCCTGAATCGTTACGAGCACGCTTGCATCTCGCCCATTTGCCAGTACATCGGAAAGCAAATCGGAAGTATAGACTATCTTGACTGCCCTGTCTTCAAAATCTCCTTGAAGAACTTCGGCAGAAATAAGCCCAGGAACATCTTTAGTCGTCATGCGATGGTACTCCTTCGTTCTTGCTTTTGTTTCGGTTTTGCCATCATGTCATAGAGAACTAACACTAGATCGATTTCGGTATGGCAAAGCGGATGGCAATAGAGTTACTTATATTATAGCCGCACTTTGCATTTCAATAAAGCTGGAAGAATATTTCACAAACCAAAACAATATGCATAGCTTTTTCCGTTGATTGGTTTTCTATTCTATCCTGTATTCCACCCAGCGCACATGCCCCTCTACAATTGCATCTCTTACGCTGCGCTCCACGGTGCTCAACGCAGATCGGCCAGATTTGACTTCTATGAAGACTATTTCTTGTACAAATCCTTCATCGGCCCCACAGAAAGCAATGAAATCTACTGGCTTGCCAACAAACCTTGCATCGGAAGGATTGACTGGAAAATTCGGAAGCCATGGAGCGAGTTGCTCGGAGATTTGACCAGAAATTACAGCCCTCGATCGTTCTACTGCATCTTTTCGCGCATGTTCCATCCTTTCATTTTCAGAGAGCTGTGCATCTAAGAATCCATGTTTTTTACCAGCTTTGTATGCCAAAATAACTGCGACAATGGCGATTACAAGAATTAAGATCGATATTGCCATTATCCAAAATTGCATCTGTATAGAAAAGCTATTCATGCGTTTAGCATAGACAATGTTCTATCAGAGGAAAAGCCACCGCTCTTGATCTAAGATATTTGGCATTGAAGCCCTTCTCCCCATACACAAAATAAAAAAAAAGCCTATAATAACATCTATATCTTTAGTCTTCGGAGTAATTTCATGAAAACGCTCAAGATGAGTCCTGCCTATGTAAAAAACGAAAAGCTTCTTTCGTGGGTTTCTTCTATGGAAGAATTGTGCAAACCCGACCTGGTGTATTGGTGCGATGGTTCTGATGAAGAATATGAGACAATTTGCCGCTCTCTAGTCGCATCGGGAACCTTTATTCCCCTTAATCCTGAAAAACGCCCAAATTCTTTTCTAGCAAGGTCGGATCCTAGCGATGTCGCTCGAGTAGAAGACCGCACTTTCATCTGCAGCAAAGACAAATCAGATGCCGGACCAACCAACAATTGGGTAGAACCAAATGAAATGAGAGGTATTCTAAATAAGATCTTCGCAGGTTGCATGCGAGGTCGAAC
>JAKJFY010000058.1:0-8513 GCA_022704665.1 Spirochaetota bacterium
TGGTAGAAGGTTGCGTTCACCTCAATCGAATCAAAATGCTCCGCATAGAACTCGAGCCATTTCGTCTTTGGGAGCTTTTCTGGATAGAAAGTGCCCCTCCAGTCCTCATAGTTCCATCCCGACGTTCCCACACGCACCCGATGCATGGCAAATCCTCAAAGGAAGTATAACATAGCTCTAAGGCTTGGCAAGGCAAGCCATAATAGTGCACTTGACATCTCTCTTGCGGAAAAATGATAATAAGTCGCGCCCATCTTGCGGAGAATTGCAAAAATTCCGCACTTATTTTGCTGAAAATTATAAAAAATCTGCAGCATAGTTGCGGATTTTGTAAAGTCATTGTATACTGTTTCCATGGAATATGCTCGGAAACTCGATCATATCAGGGAACCAAAATCTCTCTTTCTCTTCGGACCGCGCCTGACTGGCAAAACTTATCTCTTGAAGAAGACATTTCCGGAGGCAAAATACTACGATCTTTTACGCTCAGACACTTTCCTCAGGCTTTCGATGAGGCCTTCCATCCTGCGGGAAGAGCTTGAAACGCTGCCTCCAGGAACCACTGTGATCATCGATGAAGTGCAAAAACTTCCTATTTTGCTCGATGAGATACATTCACTCATCGAAGATAAGCATCTTCGCTTCATTCTCACTGGGTCGAGCGCAAGAAAATTGCGGAGAACTGGCGTCAATTTGCTTGGTGGTAGGGCAAGAGTGCTCCGGCTTCATCCTTTGGTTTCTTCCGAGATTGGCGACTATGACGTAGAGCGCATACTCACCTTTGGAAGCCTCCCCGCTATCTACGATTCCGATGAGCCATGGCAAGACCTCAAAGCATATTCCGGAACCTATCTTAAGGAAGAAATAGCCGCGGAAGGCGCAGCGCGAAGGCTCGACGCTTTTTCAAGGTTCTTGCACAGCGCAGCACTCTATTCCGGAAAGCAGGTCAATTTTGAAGCCTTAAGCTCTGATGCCGCGGTTCCAGCGCGCACGGTGCGCGAATATTTCTCAGTCCTCAGCGATACGCTCATTGGCGAAATGCTCGAACCATGGAAGGGCGGTAAGAAGCGCAAACCAGCCTCGACAGGGAAGTGCTATTTCTTCGATATAGGAGTGAGGAATGCGCTTGCAGGAATTCAATCGATTGCTCCGGGCACCGATGAATATGGTAATGCGTTGGAACACTTAATCTATGAAGAGCTTCGCGCCTGGCTCGATTACCATCGCGATGACAGGCCGCTGACCTTCTGGAGAACCCAAGATAAAAAAGAAGTTGATTTCATCGTCGGAGACGAGCTCGCCATAGAAGTCAAAGCAGCTGAATTCCCACAGCACCGTCATCTCAAAGGGCTTATCGCTATTGCAGATGAAGGCACCTTCAAACATCGCATTCTGGTCTGTCAAGCCCCAGAACCGCGCCTCTCGGAAGGTATCGAAATCCTTCCAGTCAAGGTATTTCTGAAAGCGCTTTGGGCAGATACTCTTATAGAATAAAGAAAAATCCACACTAAGAGACAGACTCGTATAAGTGACTTTAAGCCGAGGTGCAAAGTCGTTTTTGCTGAAGACATCCTACTGGACATCTCCTTTCCTCTATTCCTTAGCACATTAAAAAAATGCTTACCAAGGCACATAAAATATTCTTTACCAACAAGGCATATAAAAAATACCTTACTGTACCACATAAAAAACATCTTCCCGAAGCATTTAAAATTGCCTTGAAATTAGCAAGATTGTGTGGGAATAGCGCTTCTCTTTTCAATTTAGGACACAGAGAGGTCAGTGCTTCATTAATATTTTTCTGCCCGCAAGGTCTGTCTAATGTGTGCGTGAAATCAACAATGCAAAGTCAAGATTGATGTTTGCTGCAATTTATCAATTTCTCAGAATGAATCTTTTCTTAGGCTTTTGTTTCTGGTTCAAATCGCTTACATTGCATAGCCGGGATGAATTTGTAGTGTTTGTCATTGGCGGTGAGAAGTGTTTCTCCTCTCTGTATGACAGTTGCTGCGATCAAAGCATCCGCCAAATACATTGAATGACTAAAGGCATATTCTTCTATGTAGAACATCGTTCTAGAAGAAATCTCGTTGTCTATGTGGATAATCTTTGTATTCCAATTCTGTATTTGTTTTTGGAAACGTCGGTACTCTTCTTTGTTCTTCATCCTTTGCACAAGTTCGATATAGGTTACGACCGATAGAGAGAATGGAAGAGCTGTTTCAACGGCATCCTTTGCCTTCTCATTGCCTCGGAGATACCAAATAAGGACATCGGTATCGATAATCAAAATACTCTCCCTTTTCTGAGATCGCGGACCTGTTCTTCGACCGATTTGTCTGTAGGATGATCTTTCCAGAGGCCGAAGATTGTTTCTTCATTGCGATCATCTACCGTATTCTCATTCTTAAAAGGGACGATTTTTGCAAGAGCTTTTCCGCGATAAGTAATGATAACTTCTTGTCCCTTAGCGACATGCTCGATTATTTTTCCGGGCTGAATACGGAGTTCTTTCGTGGTTATTTTCATATGCTTACCTTATATAGTATACACTTTATAGTATACACTGGGACTAGAGCAATGACAAGTTTTTTGTGCAAAAAGACCAATTTAGCATTGGCTCAATCTGTAGGCGCAGCTTCAGCATGGATACTAGGTTGAAAACATTGCCAGCCTTATATGTGTGAGGTATGATTGGATTTTCCCCCGCTTTCTTGGTCGCCCGACAATCGTCGCATCACCGTGGCATCAGTGCAAAGACACCCCAGCCAAGGTATTCACGAGTATAAGCGGCATAGCGCTCTGGTTCCGAGCTAAGTGCGTCTCGAATATCTTTCGCTAACTCGTCGTCTGGATTGGCTTCAAGCCATCGGCGCATGGTGAGCCATTTTGCTGCCTCGTATCTGTCCCAGCTGTCTTGGTCAGCCAGAACCATTTCAACGACATCGTAGCCAAGCTGTCTGAAAGACGCGAGAAATTCTGGAAGCAGGAGAAAGTCGGAAATTGAGCCAGCAAGACAGCCCTTGGCAACATCTTCTGTCGGTGGTAATTGCCTCCAGTAGGGCTCGCCTATGAGGATGATACCTCCAGTGCGTAGGCTCCGCGCCAGAAGCTCAATAGTGCCAGCGACTCCTCCACCGATCCACGTGGCACCGACACAAGCTGCCACATCGACCTTCTCGTCAGAGACATATCCTGCAGCATCGCCATGGATGAATTTGACCTGATCGGCCACCCCGAGCTCTTCAGCGCGGAGTTTCGCTTGCTCAGTGAATAACTGGCTCATATCGATGCCGATGCCAACGACTCCATAATCGCGTGCCCAGGTACATAGCATCTCCCCAGAACCGCTGCCGAGGTCGAGAACCCGCATACCTTTTTCCAGACGCAGCGCCGCACCAAGAGTGGCCAGCTTTTCTGGTGTGAATGGATTATGGATGCGGTGAGCACTTTCGGTGATGTTGAAAATACGTGGAATATCCATTGGAAAAACCCTACTTATAGTTGCAAATAGATCGGCCACTGCCTAACATATTATTTACCATTGGAGTTCTTTTGCCTATAGTATTTCGCTGCATCGGCCAGGGAAAAATGAATACATAGGCACAATTGACAAGGACGAACGCCTCTTTACCTTGATGATACGGCAGCCCGACTTTGTCACAGAACAATATGCAAAAGAGACAATCGAGAAAACAAAGAAGAAAAAGCCCCACAGGCTGCTCGAAGAAGTGAAGTTTGAAAGAATCCCGGAAGGCAAATGCATCCAAATGCTTCACGTGGGCAGCATAAGGAGATATACTTGAGCGATCCTCGCAGGGCCGAAGAGGACAAACTGAAAACAGCCTTGAGGTTCAGGGTATAATGAAACAGGAAATAAACCCATGAGTTCAGACATAAAAGATATCGATTCGCGGTCTTTTGTCGACCTGTTTTCGCCTTGCGACAGATGTATCTATTGGGAAGCGCCCGAGCAGTTTGGCACCAATGGGAATGACAGCCTGAAACTGGCGGGAAAAGACGCCTTTGGAATAAAGTGGGCTTGGTTTGAAGAGACACTGAAAATATTCGGACGATGTGGGGTAATTCTTTATGTCGATCGAGAGGCAGCAGGCTATAGCCAATATGCTCCTCCCTCCCTACTTCCCAATGCTGCAGGATATGCGCAATTCATATCACCACCGAGTCGGGACGCGGTCCTGATTTCATGCCTGTACATCCGGCCAGAATATCAGGGGCGGGGCCTGGGGAAAATCCTGCTTAGGAAGGTCACTGGAGACATAGAGGAAAGAGGCTATTACGCCGCAGAGACATACGCCCGGGACGATTCGCCCGATAACTGCTCCGGCCCAACTGAATTTTATCTCAAAAGTGGCTTTACCTTGCTTACAACGAAGAAATGGAGCGAGGCCACATTCTCTCTGCTCAGGCTCACCTTGTAAGGAATAAGGAAGGAGGAGCGTACATATGACAATCACCGAATTGAGCACTGAAAATATCGCTAATTAGCTCGATTTCTTAACAATAAGGCCTTTTCAGACCATCAGGACTGGGGAACATGTAATTGCCCCTATTATTTTCAGCCAAGACCGAAGAATTATCACCGACTGTGACAGTGCGCTTAACCAGCGAGCCTCAAATTAGCGCAAAACTTACCGGGCTAAGCCTGAACGCAAGTCTTGTTACAACAGGCAAATCTGATTAAGGCGTTTGTTAGCCATAGCATTCGTCTTCTTTACCTTTTCTTGGAATAGAATTCAAATGCTTTTTCCAATTCCACTTTCGTCATTTTATTACTAGCGACAGCCATCATAATGTCATAAATTTCTTCTTCAGAACACTCAAAATCATAGCCATTGATATCAAGAAAAACTAATGCAGCAGCTAAAGCCGTTCGTTTGTTCCCATCAATCAACGCATGATTCTCGCAGATGTGATAGGCGTATGCCGCAGCCATCTGTGGAATTGTTACATGAAGGTACTCATTTCCAAATGTTGCCTGTGGCACATAGATAGCAGAGCTTAAGAGCGAAATATCCCGCACACCATATCTTCCACCATACTGTCGAATCTGATCTTCATAAATGAGCAGTACTTCAGAGAGGGTCAAGAAGCGGATACTCACTATTCACCTAGTTTCTTTAATGCGTGCTGATATTTTTGGTTAATTTTTTTTAGGGAATCAAGAATATCCTTTTCGCGAGATGCATCCTTCTGTGGTGAAAGGATGAGGTTTTTGCCGTCGGTTGTAATCTCAACCGGAGTGTCTAACGACATATTCAGTAAATCAAGAATAGGCTTGTCAAGGATAAGCGCCGCACTATTACCGTGCTGAATTAATTTCTTGATCATATATCTTCCTCCATTATAAATATATACACATTGTGTTTACATTTCAAGTAGGGAAGTATATTATCTGTTTTGTACATTATGTTCTATTTCCCTTGCAGATTTCTTTATTTGTGTATTATTTGTGTACTATACATCCTATTTTTCTTATATTATTGCATTTCTCATTATTAGACATGAGAAGTCTTTTTGGAACCTGTCTCCTTGAGTCTGCCGGTGACATATTTATGGAGAATGCTGGTCACGAGTGTCTGATAAGGAATGCCATCTTCTAAGGCTTTTGTCTTTAATGCTTCAACATCACGTTTGGAGATACGAACATTGATCCGATAGTCCTTTATCGCGGTTTCGGCCGCTGCTTTCATGAGGTTCTGTTTAATCTCATCAAAATTGGAGACACTTGTCCATTCATCATTTTCTATGGACTGCATAAGTTCCTTTTCCTCATTTATGGTCATCTTGTTCTCTCCTTGTATACTGCTTTGTATATTTCCTGCTCGGGAAGGCCGTTTTCAGGAAATAGGTGCCGTTGTCTTCTGGGATGCAGGGAACACAGAAGGCATAGCCTTCAATCTCAACTACGAGAATGATTTGGTTGCCATATTTCTGTCTATTAGGATGTTCCAGAACATCGAGAAGATGACCTTCTTCAATGGCAACCACAATTCGTTCAAAAGAGATGCCTCTCTCTTTCTGCAAGAAGGTATTCTTTTCTTCATTCCAGTAGAAGCTCATACGGATAAATATAGGGTTATGTATGCCTGATGTCAATACATGGTTTCAAAAGAGAGCTATTAAAAGAAAGCTATTATAGAAGAGAATGAATCACGGATAAAGGGAAGTGCCCGAGGCATCCGTCTAACGTGCGCTTAACCAGCGGGCCTGAGATTGGCGCGGTTTGTGCTTGAGCAAAGCGCAAAAGCACAAACTGTGACAACAGGCGAGTCTGGTTGAAGCGGTTGTTAGGACATTTCTCATATTCATTATATTCTATATGATGTAATGATATATCTTGTTTATCTGTGCATCATCCCGCCTAAAAATCCTGCCCATCCTGTCGCTATTCTGCAATCCCTCTTCCCAAAATCAGCTCGGGCCGATACTCGAAGTGCATATTATCCCAGACTGTCCACTTCCCGCCCCAAACAAATCCCTCATTTTCGAAAATATCGATAACCTGCTTGGGGGGCATCCAGCGTTCGGACAGCGGGATGAGCATCCAGTCCTCGTTGCCTTTATTCTTTTCCCAGTTCCAGTAGATGATCTTATTCTGCCAGCTGCGTGGCAGTATATCGATGGCGAGACCCATACTATGAAAGGAGATGCCGTTTGTATCGCGTATCTGGCGCCAGGAATAGCCATCGATGGAGCTTATCGATTCCACAAAAGCTTTCACTGAAGCATTGGTCTGGGCCGCAGCAAGGATTTGCTCTTCAACTCGCGCAAGAAGTTCCACAATATGTTTGTGGACGCTTACCTGTTTTCCCAAAAAGATTGTCTTTACAATGTGCCGCTCGACATCTTCTCTTGTGGATGTTTCATAGATTGCTTCAAAAAAAGAAGTCGCAGATACTGGCGCAGTCTCTCGGCTCTCTGAGGAACCAAAATCGCGAATTTCTTCGATTTGAGCATCACTGAAGGTGGCAGGATCAGCAAGCTTTTTAGGGATATAGAAGATGAGTTTGCGATATTTTTCCTTAGAGCCAAGAAGTTTCGCTGGCAGATACCGCCCCTCTGCCCAATAAAGTTCAACGGTGGTGTCGTCCTTTGTAATGTATATTTTCCAATCGCGTATTGCCGGATCGAAGATATTTTCGATCTTGATGCCTGGATAAGCAGCGCGAAGGACACTCAGCTCTTGGTCTATTCTTGAAGGGCTTTCGGTTAGGATTCGAGGCGCTGGACCTGATCTGGGCGCTAGCAAGTATATAATAATAAATGCAAGGCCTACTGCAAATCCTAAAGCGATCTTAACTAGACGGTTCGAATTAGGACTAAAATTTTGCGCCTCTTCTTCCTTATCTTTTTCCTGGTCATTATCAAGCATCGTGCTATAAAGATAGCGCATTTGGCTTGCGCCATGTCAAGGGAGCAAATTTTTCCAATGTCGAATATTTTTGATACGAGATAGTGCTTTCTAACCCAGGCACCTCCAGTCTACGTAGTCCACTATTTCACCCGCCCCGTGCAAGCCACCTTTACCTCCTTTGTGCCTTGTGTAAGCCTTAAGCTATTTCACCCTCACCCAGCGCAACACCTCTTTGAGCTTGGGCCTTTTGCCCGTCATGAGTATGCCAACCCGGAAAACTCTTCCCGCGAATATCATCATGCCCGCGACAGAGGCAACAAGGATGCCAATACAGAGCATCAGATGCCATGCCGGAGGCGATGAAACAAGGATTCTGGAAAGCATCACGATAGGGCTCGTCAGCGGAAAGATAGACATGATAACCACTATAGTTGAATCTGGGCTCGTCACCAGCGTATTGAGCATAACCATAGGTATGATCAAGAAAATCAATAGAGGCCAAGCGACCTGCCCCAGGTTTTGCTCATCCTCGCTTGCAGCTCCCAATGCGGCGTATGCCGAAGAATATAGAAAAAAACCTAGAATAAAGAAAACGAAGAGCCATATCATATTCTGCATAGATACCGCTACGGGCAAAGCCAGACCGAAGAGCGGCCCCAGAAAGCGATTGAGGACAAATGCCATCGATATCCAAACCGCATACTGAAGGATTCCGGCAAGCCCTAAGCCCAATATCTTGCCTATCATGAGATCTCGGCTCGTCACGCTCGAGAGCATGATCTCCACGGTCTTCGAGGTCTTCTCGGTTACAACGGAGCGTCCTATCATCTGTCCATAGAGCAATATGGTCATATAGAGCAGCATTATAAATACCAGAACTGTCATAAGTGTCTCGATAAAGGCCTGGTCTCCCTGGCCCTGAACCTTCTCTTCACCCGCTTTTCCCAGCTTTATTACCTCGAAAGAAGGCTTGGACAGAAGTTTTGCAGCCAGAGCTGGGTCAATTCCGCTTTCCTTTATTCGCTCTTCGCGCGCTACAGCCTCTAAGACGGCCGAAGCGGTGCTATATACATTTATTTCAGCGCTGCTCTTTGAGTACCAGATGGCCTTCCCTGTGTCAGGCCATCCTGCTTCA
>JAKJFY010000005.1:0-42153 GCA_022704665.1 Spirochaetota bacterium
AACAGACTTTCGCCTGTCAGATTCTCTTGACTTATTAACCCTCTCAAGCAGATATACCTTATTTCCTAAGATATCCTCTACCGGCTCAATCCGTCTCTCCCATAGCATACCTATAAAGTCTCCCCTATACGTACACTACTCGAAAAACCTTCCTCTATCCCCTTCCCTATTTACTTCTCTCATAGATCCCTCACAGTAACTCAGCCCCTCTAGAGCCTCTTTACTGCTATGCCCTCTTAGCACTAAGTCTATAGAGCGCTCGATGAAACTACCAAATCTATCCATAGTTGTCAAGTGCTCTGAAAGGCATTTTTATCATATTTTTCGATTTATCACCTATAATATAAATATAATGATTTTAGACAGAAAAGTCTCCATAGGCAGGCCAATACAGCAGCGCTCTTTCTCCCCTTACTGACCATTAAAGGAAGCTGCGATTAGCTTGTACCAGCCGCTATTGCTTATTCATGCTTCTTTTACCGGCTCGATATGGACAGTCGTATCCGCTTTAAGTTCATTTCTCAGCTTTTGCTCAAGCTTCGTAGAAAGCTCATGAGCATCTTCTATATCGGTTTTCTTGTCAAGTCTTGCATGCAGAGTTATCTCGAGATGATCTCCATATCTATGTACATGTATATGATGAATATCCTTGAGTTCTGGGCTAGCCTCAGTCGCTATTTTCTTGATTCTTTTAGTCAAATCATCGCCAGTCTTCTCGCCCATAAGAGAATTGGAAGCAACGCGAGCTATATCGTAGGCCGCATAGAGAATCAATGCCGATACACCAATACCTAAAACTCCATCAACCCACCAAAGGTATTTCCCTAGTATCGCTCCTATTACGATTATTAAGGAAGCTAGTGCATCGCTCCTATGATGCCAGCCATCTGCAAGGAGCGACTGGCTATTTGTTTTCTTTCCGGCCCAAATCGAGAATCGCGCCAGCCCTTCCTTTACTACTACAGAGATTGCAAATACAACAAGGCCAACGGTACTGAAGCTTGCGCTTCTCTGCACTATCAACTGCTGAATGGAATCTTTAAGAAAATTTATGCCAACAACTGCTAAAAGAGTAGCAATTATTATAGTAGCAATGACTTCCGCTCTTCCATGACCAAAAGGATGCTCTTCGTCTTCTGGGCGGCTGGAGATCCAAAAACCAAATATCACTACTATGGAGGTAAGAGTATCTGATAGCGTATGCCATGCATCAGCGGTCATGGCCACACTAGATGAAGCTTTACCAACCCAAATCTTTAGCCCAAAAAGCAGTGTATTGATGACTACTGAAGCTATTCCTTCGGCATATCCGAGCTTTTTTGATGATTCCTGCATTGAGAACCTCCAAAGATGTAATTTGTCTGCTGCATCCTTATCCTATGTATGCAGACATTTCCATTGGTCCCGCAGGAATCATGTCCCGCTGCGCAAAAGCCCGGTCAACTCTTCTTGATAAGAGAAACCTGATCCATCTACTAATGCTTGTATATGTCATCCGCTGACCGAGGTCAAGTAGTAAAGCGTATAAAGAGCTATTCGAATTTAGAGTTCCGACACGCTATCTCGCTTATCCCTTTACGGCTCCCATTGTTAGGCCTTGTACAACATATTTTTGAAAAATCATGGTCAGAATAATTGCAGGAGCCATAATTGCCACAGCAGCAGCCATTACTGCTCCCCAATCGACTTCTGCATAGGAGACGAAGTTGTATATTGCAAGAGGTAATGTTTTTGTCTTCTCCATGCTCAAAACTTGCGCAAACATAAAGTTATTCCAAGAAAATATAAAGGAAAGCGTGACAGAAGTCACAATTCCGGGAGCCGCTATAGGCAGCACCACAGCAAGAAAAGCTCGCTGCCTGGTTGCACCATCCACCATCGCCGATTCTTCGATCTCAAGTGGAATTGTTTCAAAATAACTCTCCATGATCCAAACGATGATTGGAAGAGTTATCAGCATGTGCGATAGGATGAGAGCAACATAGCTGTCCATGAGCTTCAATCTCGAGAAGATTATATACCAGGGCATCAAGAAAGATATTCCCGGCATAAGTCGTGCAATGAGGATAAAAATCGAAAGCTTTTTCTGGCTAAACCGAGCAATAGAGTAGGCGGCTGGCAAACCCATAAGAAGAGAAAAGAATACCGAAGAAATTCCAATAATCGATGAATTTATGAAATATTTCAAAAAATTTTGTTCGCTAAAAACGCGCTTATAATTTTGGAATGTCGGACTGAATATCAACTTTGGCGGCCATGCTACGATATCAACCTGAGTCTTGAACGAAGAAGTGAGCATCCATACGAAAGGGAAAAGCAGTGGAACGATTATAGCAACAACTAGAATAAAAAACAAAATCTTTCTGATAAATGATTTTCTCATTCAAGTCCTCATTTCATCATCATAGTTCCAAAGATTTCCGCAACCGAACAATCAAGAGGCTCATAGCAAGTACCAATAAAAATAAAATTATCAGAACCACAGACGCTTGTCCCATTCGAAAATATTCAAAACTATACTTGAACGCCATGATATTGAGTGTCTCAGAAGCATAGCCTGGCCCCCCGCCCGTCATTGCGTAAATGATATCGAAGGTTTTAAGCGCATCGATTGTGCGCAGAATAATGGCGGTCAAAAGAGTGGGCATTACCATTGGCAAAGTTATGCGCCAGAATATCTGCCATTCCGTAGCTCCATCGACTCGGGCCGATTCATAGGGCTCATTCGATAGGCTTGCGAGCCCCGAGAGCATAATAAGAGCTATCATTGGTGTCCATTGCCAAATATCGACTAATGCTAGCGATGGAATGACAGTCGAGGCGGATCCTGTCCATGCCAGCTTAGGCAAGCCCAGTTGAACAAGCATAAAGTTCATAAGCCCGATAGTTGGATCATAAAAGAGGTTCCATGCGATACCAATAGCAACAGGAGTACTGACGAGGGGCAGTAGCATGATGAGCTTTGTAAAACCTTTTGCCTTAAA
This sequence comes from Spirochaetota bacterium, assembly GCA_022704665.1. Classification (GTDB taxonomy): domain Bacteria; phylum Spirochaetota; class Spirochaetia; order Treponematales; family Rectinemataceae; genus Rectinema. The sequence goes on from JAKJFY010000005.1 coordinate 2,985, forward strand.
TTCACGGTTTAGGATGAGAGCAATCACCATGCCAAACACTGTCTCCACAGAGACGGCCAGAGCTGTAAAGGAAAAAGTTCTGCCAAGAGCCTTGATAAATCGCGGCTCTTGCAGAACTCTTTTATAGGAGCGCAAAAAAACGAAAGAAAGCGGCATCCCCGAGGTGAGATTCCAGTTCGTAAAGCTCATAAAAAACGTATAGAGCACAGGAAATAGCATCATTACTATGATGAAAACTACGGCGGGAAGCGGGAAGATTATATGCAGATTCTTCTCGATGAAGCTTCCTCTATTTCGCTTTGAAACCATGCTTTCTTCACCTCGGGGACTAGAATAACAACTTTACCAGAAAACCGCTTTTGATTGCTCGTCAATAAACACCATATTCTCCAGTGTCTTCAAGGAGAGCATTTACGGCAGCCGCTTTCTCTTTTGCCATAGCTTCGAGCTTGGGCGATGTGCCAGCTGTGTTTATAGATTCAATTATGACTTCACCTATTAGATCGCGGGCTTCGCCGACTGCACTCATATAGGGGCGATCATATGGGATACCATATTTTGCGGCGTATTCTTGTGTAGCTATCAAGCTAGGATGTATCTTAGCTCTGACCTCTTGATCCTTCCACACAGAACTGCGAGCCATAGTTATGTTTGCCAGCATTCCACGCTTTGCAAGCTCCTTGCTTGTCGCCCATTTGATGAAGTCCTTTGCTAACTCTTTGTTTTTCGACTGTTTGGCGATACTCATCCCCCAGGAAACTACGATAAAGGGCGTATTGCCTTTTGGTCCCGCTGGGAAGTTAGCAATGCCTACATTCTCTGCAGGTACTTGGCTCTTAGAGGGATCTACAATCTGGCCATAGAAGACAGAAGCATCTGTCCACATCGCAATTTTGCCAGCCTGGAAAAGCGGCATAATGTTTTCCCAGGACATGTTGGTTACACCGGCAGGCCCATAATTCCCCAGCATTCTTCCATAAAAGCGAATAGCCTCCAAGGCTTCCTTACTGTCGAAAACGGCTTTGCCTTTGTCTAGATATGCTCCGCCATAGTTGTAGACATAACTCGAGAGTTGAGTCACCGCTGCGGCACCCTTTCCTCTAGACGCAAAACCTACGATATCACCAGAATGAAGCTTTTTAGCTGCTGCCTCTAGCTCGGCAAAATTTGTAGGAACGGAAATGCCAGCTTTCTTGAGCAGATCTATGCGATAGTAAAGCACCTCCCACTCGGTGACCAGAGGAACGATGTAAGCTTTGTTGCCAAATGATGCGACATCCATCGCATTTTTCGGATAATCCGAGAAATCATATCCAGTGAGTGGTTCGTACCAGCCATTCTTGTAGAACATCTTTCCTTCCTGCAGAGGTCTTGTCATAAAGACATCTACCGTAGAAGATTTTGTCGCGAATTCTGTAGTCAGTTTTGTCGTGAGCTGGCTCTCTTGAAGACTCTCCACATTGACCTTGACTCCCGTCGCTTTTTCATATTCGGGAATGGCCAATTTAAGCAGATCGCCATAGGGGTGGTTTGCTAGCAAGACTCGGATTTCCTTTTGCTGAGCACTTGCACTAAAAAGAGCAAGCAGAGCCACCAAGACAAGCATGAATTTTCTTTTCATCATGACCTCCTCCATAGAAATGTGTGGCAATTCTTTAATTATCCGCCCTTCAGCTGAGGATTGATTCAAGCTAGGCGGATTTGACAGCTTTTATACTATGAGCCAAAAGAGCCTTTTGTCAACATATGAAGATAATTTTTTTTCAGGTGATTGGAAATTTTTGCCAGTCCTCTGTACTCATCCGAGCATATGATATAGAATAATAAAACTTGATGGTATCTCTATGGAAAGATCCACTGCGCCGAGCTGTCTATATCTAATCCATTCGCTCTCAAACTCATTGAGCGAGCGCGATAAGCGCATCGCAGATTATATTCTGAATGATCCAGCCAAAGCGGTGCATCTCAGTATCGAAGAGTTGGCAGAAGCTGCCCTTGTTTCGGTTTCTACACTTGTACGCTTCGTAAAAAAACTCGGCTTTAAGGGTTACCAGCAATTCAGAATAGCCTTGGCTTCGGAAGCACTAGCTCCAGAGGCAAGGATTTACGAAACAATAGTGGACAGTGGAGAAGATCCAGTTCATCTGGCTTTTAGCTCCGCTTCGAGAGCGCTTGAAATCACTTCATCGATGATAGATGGCCAAGATTTGAATGAATTGGCCTCGCGCATTATTAGAGCTAATTGCGTCTACCTTTTCGGTCTAGGGGGATCCTTGATAGTTGCAAAAGATGCATTGCATAAACTTGTTCGCACAGGAGTCCGTTGCATAGGCGCCGAGGATTATCATATGCAGCTTATGATAGCTTCACAGATGAACCAGCAGGATACGGCAATCGTAGTATCGCATACCGGAGCCAATAAAGACGCTATTGGACTTGCCGAGACAATCAAGGCAACGGGAGCTTTTCTATGTGTGATTACTACTTATCCACGGTCTGCTCTTTCTAGGATGGCTGATATGCGCTTTATATCGGCATCCTCGGGGTCTCAGGCTATATCGGAAGCCTTCTCTGCCAGAATCGCACAGCTTGCTCTAATAGATTCGCTCTATATCGCAATAATGAAGCAGTTGGGAGAGGAAGGCATAAAGAATGTAGAAAAAATGCGTGCTACCATCGCAAAGCGGCGTATCTGATCATTGGGGCGCATCTAATCACAGGGGCATATCTAATAATAGGGGAGATATGGGAGGATGTATGAAAGCCGACATAGGCCTAGTTGGACTTGCGGTGATGGGCGAAAACCTTGTGCTCAATATGGAAAGCCACGGATTTACAGTAGCAGTCTACAACAGAACAGTCGAAAAAGTGGATTCTTTCCTCCAAGGCAGAGGAGCAGCAAAGCGAATTCTGGGTGCTCATTCTCCAAGAGAGCTCATAGAACTGCTTAAGAAACCCAGAATTGTAATGCTCATGGTACGAGCTGGGCTGGCTGTAGATGAAATGATCGCACAGTTAATACCATTCCTGGAGCCCGGCGACATCATCGTCGATGGAGGAAACTCAAATTATGAGGATACGATGAGGCGCGTTTCCGAATTGAAATCAAAAGGCTTATTATTTGTGGGTACCGGAGTATCAGGAGGTGAAGAGGGAGCTCTTACCGGCCCTTCGATCATGCCAGGAGGCTCCGAGAAAGCCTGGCCTCATATTAAGCCAATTTTTCAAGCCATTGCCGCAAAGGTGGATGATGGAAGCCCTTGCTGCGAATGGGTTGGACCGAGCGGAGCTGGGCACTTCGTCAAAATGGTCCATAATGGCATAGAATATGGAGACATGCAGCTCATCTCAGAAGTTTACCAAATCATGCGAGATAGACTAAGCATGAGCCCAGACGAAATGGCGATGGTCTTCGATAAATGGAACGAGGGAGAGCTCGATAGTTATCTGATTTCCATTACAAGCGATATTCTTCGATTTAAGGATGAAGACGGGAGTCCTCTTATAGAAAAAATCCTCGATGCAGCCGGACAAAAGGGAACGGGAAAGTGGGCTGGAATCAATGCGCTAAATTTCAGCGTACCGCTCACATTGATCGTCGAAGCCGTATTTGCCCGATGTATTTCTGCTATGAAGGATGAACGGCTTAGAGCGGTCAAAGTGCTAGGAAAGCCAACTGGCACAGAATTCTCTGGTTCGCGCGAAAAAACCCTAGAGGACTTGGGTGCCGCGCTCTATGCGGCTAAAATCATCTCATATGCTCAAGGCTTTATGCTGATGCGGGAAGCTTCGACAGCTTATAATTGGAAGCTAAACTATGGCTCTATTGCTCTTATGTGGAGAGGTGGTTGCATAATCCGTTCGCGATTCCTTGGTAGAATCAAAGAAGCCTTCGATGCTGATTCAGAGCTGTGCAATCTGGCGTTTGCTCCATTCTTTTCCGAGCAGCTTCTCAAGAATGAAAAATCAATGAGAAACGTGGTAACTGAGGCTGTAGCGGGAGGAATACCCGTACCAGCTCTATCTTCTGCCCTTGCATGGTTCGATGCTCTGAGAACCGAGAGACTGCCTGCAAACCTCATCCAAGCACAACGAGATTATTTTGGTGCACACACTTATGAACGAATAGATAAACCTCGTGGCAAATTCTTTCATACAAATTGGACAGGTCACGGAGGCTCTACATCTGCGAGTGCATATATAGTTTGATATTTATAGATACCTGATATAATTACACAATATGAGGAGATATAAAACATGAATCCAATCAGATTGCTTCCTGAAGAGAAAGCGAAACTAGACCTACTATCCTTGGGAGGTCTAGTAATGAGAATGGATCCTGGCATTGTGCCCTTTGCTTTTGCAGAACATTACGATGTCCATGTCTCGGGCGGAGAATATAATGTGGCCGCAAATCTAGCGCGATGCTTTGGAAAGAGAACCGCAATCGCAAGTGCTGTAGTCGATAATCCCTTGGGCGAAAAGGTTGCTGCAGAAGTTCGGAAAATGAATGTCCTCGGCAAGTATAAGCATTTCAAATCCGATGGAGTGCGAGGTCCTAACATGGCTCTCGTATGGTCAGATCTGGGCCACGGAGTTCGCCCGCCCGTGGTGTTTTACAACCGCGCCAATGAAGCTGCAGCATTATTGCAGCCGGGCGATTTCGATTTTGAAGCAATCTTCGCAGAGGGGGTCAGGTGGTTCCATTCAGGAGGTATCTTCGCAGCTTTGTCCGACTCAACGCCTAAGCTAATCATCGAAGCCATGAAAATAGCCCATGATCACGGAGCAATAGTATCTTTCGACCTAAATTATAGGGCAAAGCTTTGGGCTGCGGCGAATACAGGCGAAAAGCCTTCGGATGTGTTCGGAAGAATTGTGGAACATGTCGATGTCCTTTTGGGCAATGAAGAAGATCTACAGATGGGACTTGGCTTGCCAGGGCCAGACATCCATGCTGCATCGAAACTCGATCCCTCTTCCTTCCTCAAAACCATCGAACAGGTTCACCAAAGATGGCCCAATATCAAGGCCGTTGCAACAACATTGCGCGATGTCAAATCGACTAATCGACATCTTTGGAGCGCAGTGCTCTGGATAGAAGGGGCTCATTGGGTTGCTCCAACGATGGAGCTCGATATCTATGATCGAGTGGGTGGAGGAGATGGATTTGCTTCTGGCCTTATCTATGGACTGCTCGACGGGGCTGATCCAGAAGAGGCGCTTCGACTGGGATGGGCACATGGTGCGCTTTTGACTACTTATCCTGGAGACACGACGATGGCAAGTCTCGAGCAAGTCAAGGCACTTGCGCGCGGCGGATCCGCGCGCATCCAGAGATAGTAGAAGTACATAAGGAAGCAGTAGAAACTATGAAGGCAATGGTATTGAAAGAATACAAGCACCTAGAAATAGAAGATATCCCAATGCCATGCATTGAAGCCACCGATGAGGTTCTAGTTCGAATAAAGGCTACGGCAATTTGCGGCTCTGATGTCCATGGTCTCGATGGTTCGACAGGAAGGCGGCAGCCTCCGCTAGTGATGGGACACGAAGCTTCTGGAATAGTTGAATCAGTGGGATCTGAAGTCAAGTCGCTCAAAATAGGTGATAGAGTAACCTTCGATTCGACGGTATGGTGCGGCGAATGCTACTTTTGCAGACAAGGACAGGTGAATCTGTGCGACAAAAGGCGTGTACTCGGAGTCTCTTGTGATGAATACCGACAAGATGGAACTTTTGCAGAATATGTTATTGTTCCGGAAAGAATTGTGTATAAATTGCCAGACAATGTGGCTTTTGAGGAAGCCGCACTAACCGAGCCCGTCAGTGTTGCTATGCACGCGTTCGACATCACAAACATGAGACCAGGAGAAAGCGCAGCAGTTATAGGTTCTGGACTTATCGGGCTATTGCTCATTCAAATAATTCGCGCATATTCGCCACACCTGATAATAGCCTTCGATACGGATGAAAAGCGAAGGAAAGCGGCAATAGAGGCAGGCGCTGACATCGCGCTCGACCCCCAAGATTCAGAAGCTCACAACATGGTGCTTTCTATGACAAATGATAGAGGCGTCGATCGAGCATTTGAGGCAGTGGGCGCAAGCGCCCCCATCTGCACAGCCATAGAAAACGTACGAAAAGGGGGCTCGGTGACGCTAATTGGCAATATCAGCAGCAAGGCGGAAATTCCCTTGCAGTCGGTTGTCACACGGCAAATTGCCTTGCTAGGTTCCTGCGCAATTGCTGGCGAGTATCCAGTTTCCCTTGCATTGATGGCGAATCGAACCATCAATGTGAGACAGGTAATAAGCGCGATTGCCCCTCTGGAAGAAGGCCCATTGTGGTTTGACAGACTATATAGAAGAGAGCCCGGGCTGTTAAAGGTCGTGTTGACTCCTTGATGGATGGATCTATCGATCTATCGATTGCTGCGCCATTTTTACATGCCTTCAGTGAATTTCGTAAAGTATTTTTCTGATATGAGGTTTCCCAAACAATAAGAGAGGATTATGCAGGATAAAATTCGATTTGGAATGATTGGATATGGGAAAGTCGCTGCGCTCCATGCAAAGGCACTCAAAACAACTGAGCACGCCGAACTTGTATCTGTCAGTGGTCATAGGCAGGAAAGACGAGATGCTTTTGCCCAGCAATGGGGGTTGAATTCTCGAAATAACGTTGAAGAGATGGTAAAAAAGGATGGGATTCGAGCTGTTGTAATTACAACACCTCATCCCCAGCACTATTCCGATGCACTGTCAGCGCTTAATGCAGGCTGCCATGTGCTTGTCGAAAAACCACTTACACTTTCAGTGCTTGAAGCTGAGACACTGATCAGCGAGGCAAATAAGCGAAATTTGCTTCTCAGCGTTATTGCACAGCGGCGCTGGTATCCATCCTGTCAGCGAATTCGCCATGCAATAGACGAAGGATATCTCGGAATACCAGCACTTGGGCAACTCACGATTCTCGGTTGGCGAGATGAAGCCTATTATGGCTCTGATCCATGGAGAGGCTCTTGGGAGCATGAAGGCGGTGGTGTAATTGTCAACCAAGCCCCTCATCAGTTCGATCTCCTATGCTGGTATATGGGGGAGGTAGCGGAAGTCTACGGCAGATGGTCGAATGTCAATCATCCTTACATAGAGGTCGATGATTCGGCTGTTGCGACGGTTATCTTTAGATCTGGAGGTCTTGCATCGATCTTTATATCGAACTCACAAAAGCCTGGAATCTATGCGAAAGTCCATATTCATGGAAGTTCAGGGGCTTCTGCTGGGGTTCAAACCGATGGTGGAGCGATGTTCATTGCTGGACGCAGCGGTGTGCTAGAAGCGCCATATAACGACATTTGGACCATTCCTGGACAAGAAGCCCTCAGGGCGAAGTGGCAAAAAGAGGATGAAGAGTTTTTTTCTAGCATCGATGCCACATGGTATTTCTTCGCACAGCAAGAAGAAGATTTTGCCAACGCGATTCTAAAGGGTAGCTCATTCTCTGTGTCAGGCTATGATGGTCTGCAGGTAGCACGCATAATCGAGGGAATATATAGATCAAACAGAGAAGGCGCACCAGTTCGATATTGAGCACATGCTTTCAAAGATTTTAATCTGGACTCTGTTTATGTTTTGAGCTCGAGTCTTATAGTGTTAAGACTTAAGTGGATCAAGAACTAATCGACTAAAAAGGCCATACCGCATCTCCATCACCAAACTGTCGATATTCGATCGCTTCTTCTATAGAAGACTCTGTGATTTCGTCCTCTCCGTCTATGTCAGCTATGGTACGGGCAAGCCTAAGAATGCTGTGGCCGGCACGGGCTGAAAGACCAAAATTAGCCATTCCCGAAAGAAATGCCTTTTCGGCTGCTCCTTCAATATGACATATCTCATTGATGATTCGGGCAGGAATATGGGCATTGTTGCGGGCAAGAATTTGGTCTGTGTCGGAAAAACTTATGCTTCTTGAATATCCTATATTACCCTTTTCTTTCTTTTCCGTTCCATCGTTTATCTTTTTGAGCCGCATGCTTTGAAGATCGCGCGCAAATAAAACTTTATCGCGAAGGGAATCTACATCGATTGATTGAGACTCAATAAGTCGCGAAGGTTCAGGTGGTAAGATTGCGATTCGCATATCGATCCTATCCAAGAGAGGCCCTCCGAGCTTTTTCCAATATCGCCTAATCTCTTCGGGAGAGCATATGCAGGTTTTTCCAGGCATCCCCAAATTGCCACAGGGACAAGGATTCGCAGCCATTATGAGCTGAAAATCCGAAGGAAAACGGAGCACCCGACCGGCTCGAACAATATCCACATAGCCACGCTCTACAGGCTCGCGCAGCGCTTGCAAGACATCCCGCCTAAATTCAGGACACTCGTCGAGAAAAAGCACACCATGATGAGCCAGGCTAACTTCTCCTGGTCTCAGAGGTCTTGCGCCTCCAAGTATTCCTTCAAGGCTGGCAGAATGATGCGGCGCTCTAAATGGAGGCCTCTTTCCTAAACAGGTCTGAAGGCTTCCCCAAAGAGAATAGATAGAAGCGGTATCTAGGGCTTCATGCTCTGAAAGATCTGGAAGAATCGAAGGAAAGCGACGGGCAGCCATGGTCTTACCTGCACCTGGAGGTCCAGCTAGAAACATGTTATGCCCTCCTGCTGCCGCAATGACAAGGGCACGCATCAATCTTTCATTGCCGCGAAAATCGCTATATGTTTCCTCGTTTTCATTCAAACCGAGCCATAGAGAGGGGGGCTGCTGCAGAATTTCCTCTTCCTGACTTTTTAGCGCCTGCCCTTGCGGGGTTTTTCCTTTTCCAATTTCGATGAGGATTTTAATGGATTCCGCTAGATGACGGATAGGCCACACCTGTACTGACCTTACAATACGCGCTTCTCGGGCGTTTTCAAAAGGAATGATGCAGATTCGAATCCCATGGGAGGCAGCAGAGCGAACAGCAGGCAAGATCCCTCTTATAGGCCTTATTTCTCCTTCCAGCGTCAATTCCCCCATTGCCAGCGCAGATATCGGCAAGTCTGCGACTTGACCAGATTTTTCGAGTATTTTCAGAGCAATGGGCAAATCATAGGCCGAACCCTCTTTGGGCAAATCAGCAGGAGAGAGGTTGACGAGAATACGATCTTGAGGAAACTCAAAGCCTGCATTCCTTACCGCAATCCTGGCACGCTCGCGTGCTTCGCGTACCGATGTCGATGCAAGACCAACTATTTCTACTGCTGGTATTCCGCTTCTGATGTCAGCCTCAATATTGACTAAAATTCCATCGAATCCTAGTGGTTCATGTGCGTAGATATCCATGCCGCTGCTTGGCCTCTCTTTGTCTCTCTCTTAAAGACGCAGAGAAAACGGCTTTGCGCTTCAATTCTCTTAATTGGTCAGAAGAAAATCCAGATCTAACTCAGCTGCAGCACAGGGCATCATCACGTCGAAGGCTTCCAGCACCGCAGGGTGCACTTCGCCGAAGACTCCTATCCTTTTTGGATCTTTTTCGCCAACAAGGATTTCGACCTGTCGGCCTGGTACAAATCGGGGATCATCGGACTCACCCACTGTGTAATTCTTGCCTAAAAAATACATAAGTGTCGCGACATGAGAAGCAATTTCATTGTAATCCGCTTGTGCATGGCTTACCAAAAAGCCAATGTATTGCCGTGTGACGATACCATAATTTGCTTCAGCATCCTTGAGCGCAACTTTACCTACTTCGAATGTCCGATGAGGATAGGATGCTTTGGCCGATACGCTTTCAGTCTGCAAGAGTCCGGGAATAGGCGAATTCCTGACATACTCATAGTTTTCGGTCATAGGATTGGCTATTTTTACAAGCCAGCTAACGGGTATTTTCATTTTTTCGGCATAGTCCATGCCAGATCCAAGATAGTTATAGATCATCTCCTGATAGCCGAGACCTATCATTATATCCTTTGCCTTGCGCGAGAATACCTCGATTGGAGTAAGTCTTCCTATTGTAAAATCTGTGGGCCGCTCGGGAACGAATTTTTCCATACCAAGACCTATCATGATATCTTCTGCAACATCTACAGGATGAAGAAAATCATTTCGGTATTCGGGTGGAGATAGATGCAAAGTAAGTCCATCTTTGCAATAAGCACAGAGCCCCATGCGAGCCAATGCATCTTGCGCTTCTTTCATATCGATTGAGCTTCCAAGCAGGCGATTTGTTTCGATAAGAGAAAGCTCTACTTCATCCTGAAAATAATAGGGGAAAACAACAGAGGATCCAAATGGCGTATCGTATTCGTAATCGACCCGCACGTTTGCTATTTCGAAGCCAATATCATAAAAATCGCAAGCCATGATGGATGCCGAAAGCGCTACTGAAGGGTAATCCGTACCGGTGACTTCTATGAAGACTTCGGAATCGCCGACTTGAACCGCACCGATATCAGCACTATTGATTATTGGCGGATACGAAAGCACCCTTCCCACAGAATCTGTAAGCAAAGGATGTATGGGCTTACCATCGAGAATAGATGCATACTCGATACCCTTGGGATGTTCCTTGAGAATCTGGCTCAAGGTCATCGATCTGGTCTCCTGAAGTGGCACAAAGGACACCGAATCTGGGGCGACACCAAAATATCGAACAGGCCATTCTATAAGCCCTATTCGATAGATTCCGATCGAAACCCCCTTTCGTTTTCGGCCGTAATTCCAAGCGAGCTTTTCCTGAGTCTGAATCATATCCCGCAATAGAGCGTCACTGATAGGCCTACCTTTTGCAACAAAACAAGCAATCCACGGGCGCACTTCTCTTACAGTTTTTTCGACAACTACGCGATAAGATGCATTGAGACTCTTTTCCTTAGATGCAAAGAAGGGATAAGAAGGACAATTACTTGTGCGATATATTCGCAACTGACGAGCTAATCCAGCGGTTGTCCACAGATCTGGGCGGTTTGTGTCGTTTAATTCAATTTTAATAGTGTTTTCGCTCGCTTCTGAAGAAGTCCTATCCCATTCATCCAATTCCGCCTTGGCTATAGTGAGGTCCTGTTCAAGATCTTCCCTATTGCTCCAGCTTTGTCCTGCAAGCTGAAAAAAAAACTCTTCGTTGACTTCGATTTTTGGCATAGTTTATCTCCGGCCTCATTGTATTGTGTACTGGGATCGACGCATTCTCACGCTCTCTAGATCGCTACAGAACAGATCCCGCAGATCGTTGAGGCCAAGCGCCATAAGCGCCATTCGATCTATGCCGATGCCCCAGGCGAGGACCGGTACTTCGACGCCGAGAGAGCTTGTAACTTCAGGCCTAAAAATACCTGAACCTCCTAGTTCAAACCATCCGAGCACAGGATGCTTTATATGAACCTCGATCGAAGGCTCAGTGAAAGGAAAATATCCAGGCACATATTTCACTTCCTTGGCTCCTGCAACCTCGACCGCAAACATCTCCAGGAATCCAAGTAGTGTCCTTAGGTTCACATTTTCCCCCAGCACAATGCCTTCGGTTTGATAGAAATCCGAAAGGTGGGTAGCATCTACACGATCGTATCGAAAGCAGCGAACAATACCAAAATACTTGCCCGGAATCTCAGCCTTTGGAAGCTGCCGCGCAGATAACACCGTCCCCTGACTTCGGAGTATGAGCCGTCTGGTAAAATCTCGATCGAATTGATATTGCCAACCACGGCTGCCCGTATTGCCGCCATTTTCATGCACTGCTGCTACATGAGATAGGTATGGTTCCTCGATGAACTTTGCGTGCGTTGGCTCTTCGATGTAGTAGACATCGTGGATATCTCGCGCTGAATGGAATTGAGGCATGAAAAGTGCATCCGAGTTCCAGAACTCGGTTTCCACAAGGTTCCCGTCGAACTCCGCAAATCCTAGCGAAACCAGCTTGTCTTTGACACTCTCCAAGAATTCGACGTATGCATTGCGGCGACCGGGTATCACTCTGGCTGGTGGAATCTGCACATTGTAAGGTCTGAAATGACCTTGCTTCCATGTGCCCTTCTCTAGCATCTCTGGAGTAATGGCACCTAATTCCTCTCCTGTCATACCTAGGGTGCTTATGGCTTTACGGTATTCTTCCGCAATAGGAGTGACGCGATAGAAAACTCTTATCCTATCGGCTATTCTGAAAGGGCTGTCCTGAGCGCCGCGCTTCTTTGCAATTCGCGCCATCAGCGTTTTTTGAGAATTGGAGAGAGCGTTTTCGGAAACCGAACCGCCTTGGGCAGAAGCCAGCGCAAGAAGTTTTTCGATCTCCAAGAGAGATGAAGGGAATTCTTTTTTTAACAGCTTGGCGCGGCGCGCTTCATCGATTGTGCATACACCTTCTTTGGAAAGCGAACCAAAAGCTGAACCTACTGTTTTCTGGTCGAGATTTAGAGCTTGAGCTATTTCGGGTAGGCTCATTGGCCCCCTATCCTTCAAAAGAAAAAAGATTCTCTTGGCAGGAATACCCTTTTCATGCCATTCCTGTCCAAGGGGAGTGAGCTCATAAAAGATTTCGATTTTTCTATCTGCTTCTTCGAGCACTCCTTTGGCAAGCAACCAGGAAAAAGCCTGTTGCTCTTGACCTTCTCTAAATTGGAGAACTTGTTTGACTCGCTGACTATCGATCATCTCGCCCTTGTCGAATGCTAGAATAAGCTTGACTTCGAGCGGATGCAGTACACGGGCTGCGCTTTGATCAATCATTTTTCCTGCCTCGTTGTTAGAGTGAATATTGCCGGAAATGTTCTTGCTGGTCAATTGCCAGCCTTTAGTGGTAGCTTCAAATTGCTTGCCTCGGAAGACTTAAAAATAGCGCCTCTACTGCTCCGACCGTCAAAGCGCATATCAAGAGGAGTTTTCAACTCTGTAAGAACACAATGCTTTGTTCTTATTCTAGGCTCCAATGAATAGAGCCATTCCAAATCGATAAAATCTTCATCCGAGCCTTGAGTTATCTTCATATATTTTATATGCATGGTTGTAAGATTGTGAAAAAAGTGTGATCCAAGAGAGCTATCCACCACAAATCCCGGCAAATCCATTTCAACTATAACTTTTGCATGAGAGATCTGATCAAAAGATACTGGCACTCCAAGCCATCTATCCCGAGTGCCCCATCTTCCTGGCCCAATCAACAGGTAATTAAAATTCTCCTTCCGTGCGAGGCTATCTAGCTCTTCTATTTCCGCAGCAATTTCAAGAGTCTCACCTCGTTGAAACTTGCGTGGATCAACCCAGACTATGCTATGAATACTGAGGTCTCTGCCATTGCCCATGCAATTGCGAGAAAGCAGAAAACAGGCATCCTTCTTAATGGAAGTCAAATCTATTTCAATATGATCTTCAAGATGAATAAGTGGCTTCAACTGAAGAATATACAAGTTTGGTTCTTTCTTGTTATCGCTAAAATTGAGTGCATATTCGATTTCTACAGGAGTACCCATAGAGCGCGTCCCAATATCGAGTGCTATGTCTATTGCTTTGGCAAATGGATATGCTTCATATTTCAGTATGTTAGCAAAATCTATTATGCGGTATCCATTTGCTGAAATGCCAGGCACAAAGCGTTGATCCAATGCATCCCAGGTAGAAGCGAACATTGAGAAATATCTATCATTTTCGGCCACATCTATAGGCAGTTCGGATAAACTGGCCATCTCTCCTTTAAGAAGATCCGGATTGTTGTTTCTAAGTGAAAGAGCATGAAAAGAGCGCTGTGTATTCTCCAATGGATGCTCAAGCAGCTCTATATCGAGCTTCGGATATCTAGGGCAGAAACGAAATGCCGTTCCTCCTGTGACCAGATATGTGCCCAATCCTAGAGCTGCGATGCAGAGCCCATCCTCGGGCTTTATATAAGAGATCGGGTAGTAATTGAAAGATTGTGCGACTCCTGATACATGGGGATAAAAGTAATCTCCATGCTGGCTTCCCGCCAATTCTTGGATAATTACTGCCATTCGTTCTTCTTCGAGATTATAGTTAGTAGCCTCGAAATAAGCTCGGGCTTCCTTGGAAAAGAGGCTCGCATAGATCAGCTTTACCGCCGTTGATAGCTGCCTTAGGCGTACTTCGCTGTCGGGATGATTATTAGGCAATATATAAGTATCATATACGCCAGAAAAAGGCACCATGAGCATGTCTTCGAAAAGACCGCTCGAACGCACAGCCAGAGGGCCTTTGCTGACCGATAGCAGCTGCTTTAGATTATTCTCGAGTTTTTGAGAAAGAGGCTTTTGAACAAAGACCGAGCGGAGATCCTGAGCCTCCTTGTCATAGTAGGCCCAAGACCACAGGCCATTCGATTCAAGAAAATGCTCGAATTCATCAATACCAATAAATGCCGTATTCGGCATTGAGATTTCTATTCCGGGAACATACTGAGAAAAATCGAAATTTTCTAAAAGCGAGCGAATAAATAGAAGCCCTCTGCCCTTGCCTCCTACAGAACCGTCGGCGATCTTGCACAGATACCTGGAATGCTTCACCATTTCAGGATCGAAATTAGGTACTATCCCTCTAGAATGAACTGAGCGAATCTGTTCGATTATGTTCACAATGAATTGGCGCAACTCTTCTGGAGAACTAAAATCAGTGATTTTGTATGGCTTCATGATCTTTGCAACATGGATTTCTCCGCGCGCCATAAGCCAAGCTGAGAAATGATTATGTTCAGCATGGTAAAGCAGGCTTTCTATGGGAATCTCATTCAGTTTCTGAGTGAATTCATTCATATTACCTGCTCGTCCGATCTCGGTTCCATTGGGCATTCGAAAGACGAAATTCCCAAAGCCTAGATTTGCCTGAAAAAAGGCAGCAAGCTCCATTTCCAGAGATTCTGAGTTTTTGTCGATAAAACTTGCACCAAAGGCATGAGCCTTCTTGCGTACATCGGTCTCACTAGATTGCACAAGCATTGGCAGGTCTGGCAATTCCTGCTTAACAAATTTGAGAAACTCAAAACCTGCATTGTCATCGAATTCGCCATTGCGATGAAAGCGAATATCAGTAATCACTGTAAGTAAATAAGGCTTATAGTTTTTGAATATCTTAAGCGCCTCTTCATAAGTATTGGCAAGAAGGACCTTTGGCCTGGCTCTTATGCTAATTAGCTTATTAATCTCCGCTATCTGCTCTCCTTCGATGAGGGCTTGAGTCTGCTTAAGTACTACCCTATATAATACTGGCAGATAGCGAGAATAATACCTGACCGAATCTTCGATGAGTAGGATTACCCGTACTTGTCCTGCGTGAGTATCAGCCTCGACATTCCGCCAGTCTTCGATATATTTGATCATTCCAACAAAAAGCTTAGAATAGCCATTCCAAACAAAGATTCTATTGAAGGCTGCAAGCTCAAGCCGGCTCATATCGAGCATCGCTAAGCTCGAATTATCTGTTACCATAAGAAGAATAGGAATATCAGGCCAAGTACTCTTCATCGAGGATGCAAGTCTTAGCGGCATATCAAAATCCGTACTTGCCATGATGATTATCAAGTCGAATCTGCCATCTCTAAAAAGGTCGATTGCAGATTCTTCGGTATATGCACAGGTGATCCTTGGAATCGTATTCAGATTGAGTTTGAAGTATTCCCCATAAATCTGCTCTGTTAGCACTCCATCGGATTCAACGACAAAGGAATCATAGAGGCTCCCCACCAATAGAATCTCTTGTACGCGATCGCGCATGAGATCGTGATAGATATTGCGTTCGCGGCGCTGATTGTCATAGATCGAAACGAGTTCATTAAAATACATAGTTCAATACTATTCATATTTTGCATTAAAATGAAGATTGGTAAACCTTGACCCTGTTTCTATGCGTAGCTATGATTGCCAAAACCCCCTTAGAGGTCTTTTGATGGATAGACATTTAATGGAAGGAGATCGCCGTGTTCAAGAATATTAAACTAGCAGCCCGCAATCCAGGGCAGAAAACCACAATCATCGATGTAAACGGCGTAAAGGTCGGTGATGACCTTGTTGTAATTGCTGGGCCCTGCTCGGTGGAGACAGAGAAGCAAACCATCGAAACCGCTATAGCGGTAAAAAAGGCTGGGGCACAAATGCTGCGCGGAGGAGCTTTCAAGCCTCGAACTTCTCCATATGCCTTCCAGGGTCTTGGACTAAAAGGCCTTAAGATCCTCGATAAGGCACGACGCGAGACTGGGCTGCCAATAGTAACCGAGGTTGTCGACACGCGCGATGTCTCCTGGGTCGGAGAATATGCTGATGTGCTGCAAATTGGCGCACGAAACATGCAGAATTTCTCGCTTCTCCGTGAGGTCGGCAAGTCGGGAAAACCAATCCTACTCAAACGCGGTATGTATTCCACTTTGGAAGAATGGCTCAATTGCGCTGAATACATACTTGCAGAAGGGAATCCCAATGTAATTTTATGCGAGCGTGGAATTCGGACTTTTGAGGCTTATACGAGAAATACGCTCGATTTATCGATGATTCCTGCTGTTCACCAAGAAAGTCATCTGCCAATCCTCATCGATCCCTCTCATGGAACGGGCATTCTATCCCTTATTGAACCGATGAGCCTCGCAGCGGTAGCAGCAGGAGTAGATGGGCTCGAAATTGAAGTCCATATAGATCCTCAATCCGCTCTGAGTGATAAAGATCAGCAACTTACTACTGCAATGTTCGAATCTCTAATGGAAAAGCTTCGAGGGCTTAAGCGTTTCTTAGATGAATCGAGTATTGAATTTGCTGGGCAGGCTTACGAAGAACGCGTTTCATCTTCTCACGAAAAGACAAATGCGTCGGATGCTATTGGCACCCAGACTGATGCCTTCTCTGAAGCCGTAGATTAGGAAAATCCTCATGCAAAGAAATCCAAGTATGATACGATTTGGAAAGACCTCTGAATTGTTCTCTCTCATTCCTCCAAAAAAAGCCATCATTGTGACAAGCGAAACTCTTTACAGACAGGCATTAGAAATGTTTTCTTACTCAGGCCTGAATGCAAAAGAAGAGCTCCGCTGGATCAGAGTCCCAGATGGTGAAGCCTGCAAAAGTTTTTCGGTTTTAGAGACTGTCTGTCGTAATATGATAGATTTCGATGCGAATCCAGATACGGTGCTTGTGGCCATTGGGGGTGGCTCTTTAAGCGATCTGGTCGGGCTTACAGCTCATCTATGGATGCGCGGTATTGAGCTCGTGCTTGTTCCAACCACCTTGCTTGCAATGATCGACGCATCTATCGGAGGGAAAAATGCTATCGATATAGGTACTACAAAAAACCTCATTGGTAGTTTTCATCTCCCCAGATTGATTCTATGTGATGTTAGCTGGCTAGAAACTTTGCCTTTAAAAAATCTGCTGTCTGGCATGGCAGAGGCTATCAAGCATGCTGCCATCGATAGTGAAGAGCATTTTCGCTTTCTCGAAGGAATAGCTAATTCAGAGAAACCGCTCACTGAAATACAAGCCGAGGTCTGGGAGGAACTCGTACAGCGATCTCAGCAAGTCAAGATTCGCTATGTAGATGCCGATCCCTATGATAACTATCTTAGGCATGCTTTGAATTATGGCCATACTTTCGGCCATGCAATTGAACTTATTACGGAAATTCCTCATGGATTTGCCGTGGCAACAGGAATAGGTATGGCAAATGCTCTCGCAGTATCTCGCGGTGTGCTAGATCCAGATATCGCTGCGCGCATAGATTTGCTGCTGCATAATCTTGGTTTGCCAGCGAATGTTGAAGAAGCATCGGCGATTGCAGGTTGCAATATCAGTCCGTCAACAATATGCGATCTGATACGGGCTGACAAGAAAAGGCGAGGAGAAAGCATCGACTTTGCCCTGTTGCACAAGATTGGTGATGTCCGCATCGAGCCTATTGCAATACAATATATTGCAGAATTCTTGGAAACTTAGACATATAGCAAATAAGAGAGGAACCATGAACACAGTAGGTAGAATATTCCGTATCTCTCTCTATGGAGAGTCTCACGGTGAAGCTGTTGGAGTTTTAATCGATGGCTGTCCACCTGGTATTTCACTCACTGAAGAGGACTTTGCAGAAGATCTGAATCGAAGGAAGTCAGGAGCAGAAGGAACAACGGCAAGAATGGAATCGGATAAGCCAATTATCCTATCGGGAGTGTTCAACGGCCATACAAGTGGTGCGCCTATTCATATTGCATTCCGAAACGAAAATATCCGATCCTCAGACTATGAGCAATTTGTTAGCATTCCGCGACCAGGTCATGCAGATTTCAGCGCAATGATCAAATTTCAGGGATGGCAGGATCCAAGAGGATCTGGGCATTTTTCAGGGCGTATATCCATTGGACTTGTCGCCGCGGCTGTTGTCGCAAAAAAAATCCTCAATATCTTTTCCAATATTGTTTTTCAAACAGAGCTGCTCGAAGCTGGTGGGTCTAAAGATATAGGGAAAGCGGTCCGTCGAGCAAAAGAATCGGGGGATTCGATAGGAGCTCTTGTTGAAATAAGAATATCTGGAGTACCTGCCGGATGGGGAGAGCCTTTTTTCGATGCGGCTGAAAGTGTTATCAGCCACTATGTTTTTGCAGTACCAGGAGTACGCGGCGTGGAATTTGGCGATGGTTTTGCCGCAGCTGCCATGCGTGGCTCGCAGCACAATGATCCATTCATTGACTTGCAAGGAAGAACAGCCCGCAATGGAGCAGGTGGCATCAATGGTGGTATTACAAATGGCAATGAAATCTTGCTTCGAATTGCTGTCAAGCCCACATCTTCCATTGCCACTGTACAGCACACTCTCGATTTTTCTCGCGATGAAATAGTAGACCTTGAAATTAAAGGAAGGCATGATGCCTGCATTGCCCTTCGAAGCGCAGTGGTCCTAGAGGCAGCAACAGCTTGTGCTCTGGCCGACCTCGCTCTTATAGCGCGAGCAGAAATTCCATTTGCATGCAATATTCCATGGAGGAAATCATGAATCTCGATGATATTCGAAACGACATCGATCGCATAGATACGAGAATACTTTCGCTCTTAAACGAGCGAATGGAAAAATCACTCTTAGCAAGGCGCTTTAAGCCTAAAGCCTTTGATCCAGTCCGCGAACAAGCTGTCCTAGAAAAAACCCGCCGCTCTAGTCAATGTCTGCTAGACTCTCATTTCTCAGTCCATATCTACGAACAGATAATAGCAGAATGCCGACGTCTTCAAGATGCAGGGCTTAAGACCGTGGCGTTTCAAGGCGAACATGGAGCTTATTCTGAAGTTGCCCTGCGATTACTTATGCCCGAAGCCGCAACCATCCCATGTCTCGAATTTTCGGACGTATTCGATGGTGTCGAGAAGGGTTTATACGACTATGGAATCGTTCCTGTCGAGAATACGCTTGGAGGAATGATAGGCCCTGTAAATTCTATTCTTATATATACACATCTAAAAATAGTTGCGGCCATCGACTTGCCCATTCGCCACTGTTTGCTCACGATTCCCGGAGCCGACCATCGTGAATTGAGGACAGCCCGATCTCATACTCAAGCTCTAGCACAATGTCGCAACTTTCTGCTTAGGAATCATTTGGACCCAGAGCCCTTTTATGATACGGCAGGCGCAGCAAAAGCCCTTGCGGAGAATAGGCCTAAAGGCGTATCTGTTGTGGCAAGCAAGTTTGCTGCAGATCTCTATGGCCTAGAAATAATCAAAGAAGATATTCAGGATTCTCTGCATAATCGGACGCGTTTCTTTATTATCGCGACAGAGGATAACGGGGTAGAGGGCGATAAATGCTCTGCAGTATTCACTGCCGGGAATAAAGCAGGTGCTTTATTCTCAGTGCTCGAGGTGTTTGCCCAAGAAAATATAAACCTTACACGAATAGAATCCGTGCCCGACGTGCCGGAAAAATATGCTATATTCATCGACTTCGAGGGTTCACTTTCATCAGCTCCCGTGCAAAGAGCACTTGAAAAGGTTCCAAAGATTGCCGAGGGTTTCAAAATCTTGGGATGCTATCATGAAATGAGGATAGAATCATGAGAATCGCGATACTTGGCGCTGGCCGCATGGGCGCATGGCTCACAGAGGAGCTATGTTGGAACAATGAAGTCATGGTTCATGACAACGATCTTTTGAAGATGAAATATTTCATCAAGGTACACCGTGCGCTTTCCGTCGAAGAATTTGCTGATTTCAAACCTGAGCTTTTTATAAACTGTGTACCTCTAGGCTTGACGCTTGAGGCCTTTGATACAATTCTTCCATATTTACCTTCTCAATGTATCATAAGCGATATAGCAAGCGTAAAAACAGACTTTAAGGAATATTACGAAGATTGCAGACATCCTTTTGTCTCGAGCCATCCAATGTTTGGCCCAACCCTAGCAAATATTAGGGACCTTCATGAAGAGAGTGCAATCATTATTTCAGAATCGAGCAAAGAAGGCGCCGATTTCTTTCGTCGATTCTATTCAAGCCTAAGAATCTGCATCTTCGAGTATAGCTTCGAAGAACATGACAAGACTGTCGCATATTCGCTGGCTACGCCTTTTGCTTCCACAATGGTATTCGCAGCTTGCATGAAAAAGCAGGATGCACCGGGAACGAACTTCAAGCGACACCTAGCCATTGCAAAAGGCTTGTTATCAGAAGACGATCGTCTTCTGACAGAGATTATGTTCAACCCCTATACTATACGCCAACTGGAGCTTATTAATTCTAAATTGGCTTATATGACTCATATAATTCGACAACGAGATTATGATGAAATGAAGAAGTTCCTGGATAAACTGCGCGCTAATATAGGACAATAGACTAGAAGACTGGAAGACTGGAATCTATAACTGGCTGCCAAGTCTCGGATATGGATCGAATCGATATCTATTGGACTCTTAAGCTTTTTTTAAGCAATAATCAAGAAACCACTATAGAAGAAAGGTCTTCAAAAAAGCCTGGCCAGGACTTAGATACACACTCTGCTCCTTCTATATATACTTCCTCGCTTGCTACAAGAGCGGCAATGGCAGCCGCCATGGCAATACGATGATCTCCAAATGATTCAATAGTAGCACCATGGACAGATCCACCTTCTATGTACATCGCATCGTCCTGCAATGCTACATCTGCACCTAGCTTCTGAAAGGTTTTGCACAGTGCTGCTGAGCGATCGCTTTCTTTGGATAAAAGCCGCCTTGTTCCTCTGATGCAAGATCTGCCATGAATAGCAGCTGCCATCGCCGCTAAAGGAGGAAAAAGGTCTGGACAATCGGTCGCATCGAAATCAAAGGGAGCAAGGGTGGTAGCTCTTACAATGCAATCAGAGCCTTCGAATTGCACTTGCGCCCCCGCTTTAGTTAGAACATCCACAATAGCGCGATCAGGCTGTATTGAGTCTTGACGTAAACCATGGATTATAAGGCCATCTTCCCTTCCTGCTATTGCAGCGCTTACGGCCAGGAAAGCACCGGCACTCCAATCGCCTTCGATAGCTAGATCAGCCGCCTTATAGACCTGATATCCTGGTATTAAAAACCTAGAACCATTTGCATCTCGTTTTATTTCGACTCCAAATTCGCCGCATATTTCAACAGTTAGATCGAGGTATCCAGAGCTCACAAGATTATCTATAATCAGCTTTGAATCACCATCTAAAAGAGGCAGAGCAATAAGAAGGCCTGTAATGAACTGAGAGCTTCCTAAAGCATCTATCCTTCCTTGCAAAGGCCTAAGGGGACCTCGAATGCGAATAGGTTGAACTCCGCCTTTAGATACGCAAAAGATGCCAAGGCTCTTTAGAGACTCCTCGACCATATTCATCGGCCGACTTGAAAGAGAACCTTCTCCCCGAAGCTCTACCTCTCTATCTAACAAGGCAACAATAGGAGAGAACATTCTCATGCAGAGCCCTGACTCTCCACATGGAAGAATGAGGGGTGAGTGCGACTTAAATCTCTGATCTTGCAAGTCTGGATAGGATACTTTCTTCGCTAGAGGGGCTGATTTATTCTTAGTATCTTTATGAAACAGAACGGATCCCTCAATTTCAAGGATTCCTTTTTCTTCCAGAACCCTTGCCCCTAGCTCTTTTGCAATGAGAATTGCAGCGCGCGCATCGCTGCAGATGGGGCTCGCCTCTATGCGGCTTATTCCCCGTGCTAAAATTGCACAAGCGATCGCGCGCTGCAGGGCACTCTTCGATGCCGGAGCTTGTATGCTACCGCTAACCCTCCCCGGCTTCGCGATCCTAGTTCCCATAGGTTCTATGCAAGAACCTCTACGACTACACAAGTCCTTGTGCAATCATAGCATCAGCAACTTTCTTGAATCCAGCAATGTTTGCACCGACCACGTAATTGCCTTCGAAGCCATATTTTGCTGCTGTTTCAACGCAGCTCTTGTGGATGTTGGTCATTATTTCATGTAGACGTCGGTCAACTTCCTCGGCATTCCAAGAGAGTCGCATCGAATTCTGGCTCATCTCAAGCCCGCTTGTCGCTACGCCGCCTGCATTCGCTGCTTTGCCAGGCCCAAAAGGAATCTTCTTCTCTATGAAGTACTTCCAGGCCTCGGGCATACAACCCATATTGGAAACTTCGACAACGACTTTGACGCCATTTTCAACTAGCATTCTTGCATCTTCGCCATTCATTTCATTCTGAATAGCACATGGCATGGCTAAGTCTACCTTTTGCTCCCATGGCTTCTTGCCCTTGTGGAACACGGCATTAGGAAATTTCCTGATATAGTTCTCAACCTTGTTGCGGTCTATTATGAGCATCTCGCCGAGATAGTCCCACTTTTCTTTGGTCCCTACTCCGTCTGGATCATAGATATAGCCATCCGGCCCGGAAATGGTGAGCACCTTAGCACCGCGCTGGCTAGCTTTCATGCATGCGCCCCATGCAACGTTGCCAAAACCAGATATTCCCACTGTCTTGTCTTCCAATGTGTCACCCATGGTCTTGAGCATTTCTTCAGCAAAATACACCGCGCCGAAGCCAGTGGCTTCTGGTCTAACAAGCGAACCTCCAAAAGTCAGCCCCTTGCCAGTAAAGACACCCGTGAACTCATTCGCGATTCTCTTGTATTGGCCAAACATATAGCCTACCTCACGGCCGCCTACTCCAATGTCGCCTGCTGGCACATCTGTATCTGCGCCTATATAGCGGAATAGTTCGGTAATGAAGCTCTGGCAGAATCGCATGATCTCATTGTCGCTCTTCCCATTCGGATCAAAATCCGATCCGCCCTTGCCTCCTCCCATCGGAAGACCTGTGAGCGAATTCTTGAATACCTGCTCAAATCCAAGGAATTTGAGAGTGGAGAGAGTGACTTTAGGATGGAATCTAATGCCACCCTTGTAAGGCCCAATGGCGGAGTTAAACTGAACACGATATCCTCGGTTGACATGATATTCGCCCTTGTCATCTACCCATGGCACACGGAACATCACTACCCGCTCAGGTTCGACGATCCGCTCGAGAATCTTCTGCTGGTGATATTTCGGCTCTGCCTCGATGAGAGGAGTAATCGATTCGAGGACTTCCTCAGTAGCTTGCAAAAATTCGCTCTCCCACGGATATCGAGCGCGAAGCCCATCCAGCACTTCTTTTATGTAGGAATTCATTTCTCCCTCCTTTTGGGGATTGTTGTTAATTGATCTATGGGGTAAAGATCACTCTTATGATTCTATACCCCGTTATCGATTTCCGCAAGCAAAATTGGGATTTAGGGCTATGTTTCATTTTATGAAACATGTATAGGCGTAAAAGGAGAGCCTTCCTGGCTCATGTCAAGCTTTTCTATGCAGATTTTTGTCAATCTGTGGCCTTCCATCTCTTCAACTGTAAATTGCAGATCTCCGACCGTAACCTGCTCTCCCTTTGAAGGTATCCGCTCAAAAAGGTCAAAAACATAACCAGCTAGACTATCATATTCCTCATAAGGCAGCTCGGCACCAATTGCATCATTGAGGTCTTCTAGATGAATGCGGGCGTCGCAGGACCAGCGATTCTTTCCGATTGGCACAACCTGATCTGCCTCTTCGTCGAACTCATCCTGAATTTCCCCTACTATTTCTTCGATTATGTCTTCAAGGCTTATTATGCCGGCAGTTCCTCCATATTCATCCACTGCGATAGCTATATGGACATGACGGCGTTTGAATTCTTTCAAAAGCGTATCGATTCTCTTTGTCTCTGGTACAAAATATGGAAGGCGCATAAGACTCTTCACTTCCAGAGGCCTTTTTTTCACAAGGGCAGCCAGAACATCCTTTGCATATAGGATACCGACTATGTTATCAATGGTACCTGAATATACTGGAATTCGAGAATGCCCAGAATCTACTAAAGTCTCGAGGATTTCATCGATGGGACTAATATCTTCGACGCACACGGTATCGGTACGTGGAACCATCACATCTCTAACAATTGTCTCGGGAAGATGCTCCACGCCTTCGATCATTTCTCTTTGCTCTTCGACGACTTCGTCCTTTGATTCAACAGTTTTTCCGTGTGAGCCAAAGAGTTGTGAAAGAATATTCATAGAATAACATTTCCTCCCAATGTCTTTAGGAGTTTTTCCTGAAGCAGCAGCATTGGCTGATCCGGCGAATCATCTTCGTGGCTCATACCGGATAAGTGTAGAATGCCATGAATAATTAGACGGCGCAACTCTTCATCTTCTCCAACTCCATATTCCTCGGCATTGCGTTCGATCGCTGGAATACTTATCACGATATCGCCTGCGAGATAGATACTCTCACTGCCTTCGATTGGCTCATACTCACCAAGAACGAAAGACAGTACATCGGTGGGAGAATCGACATGTCGATAGTCTCTGTTAAGGGTCTGTATTGTATTATCATCGCAGAATGTCAAAGAAATCTGCCAGTCTTTTTTCCCAAGTGCGTCTAAGACAGAAAGTGCATAGTCAGCAGATCTCTGCGCCCAAGAGGGCTCATCAATTCCAATCATCGAATAAAATACTTCGTTTGTGTTCATTGCTTTCTCTGCTCCGGATATTCTAGGCGTGTATGCATCTGCGATTGAAGAATTCGCAAAAAGGCCTTTTCTGCGACCTCAATATCATTAAATGTTAGCTCACTATCAGAGAGCTGGCCATTGATGAGCTTTTTAAGAATCAATTGATGTACAAAATCCTCAAGCTTTGCTGCGTTTAGATTCTTTAGAGAGCGAGAGGCCGCCTCGATGCTATCGGCAAGCATTACTATCCCCGCTTCTTTGCTTCTTGGCCGCTCGCCTTGATAGCTATAAGACGGCTCATCAACTTGTGCTGCAGCGTCTTTTGCTTTTACCAAAATTGCTTCCATTACAGAGTTGCCATGATGTTGGCCTATTATTTCAATGACTTCCTTTGGTAGACCTATTTCTCGAGCTCTTTCTATACCATCCTTGACATGGCGTCTTATTATGCTTGCGGAGAGAGTTGGATTGATCTTGTCATGCAGATTGATACCTTGTTGATTCTCGGCAAAATATTCGGGGTGGTCAATTTTCCCGATATCGTGATAGTAGGCTCCAATGCGCGCCAAGAGCGGATTTGCGCCTATGTCCTTAGCAGCAGCTTCCGCAAGATTTGCAACATTTACCGAGTGAGCATAGGTGCCAGGAGCCTTCATTAGCATCTCCTTTAAAATAGGAGCGTTTGTATCTGCTAACTCCATGAGTCTGAATTGCGTTGAACGGTCAAGGAGGCGCTCAAAGAGAGGCAAAAGCAAGAGGATAAAAGAACCGCCCGCAAATCCGTTGAGCGCTCCCAGGCCCATAGCCTGTAAGACTTCCGCTGCACTTGGTTTTTGATTCAAGAGGAGTATCATTGCCAGCATCGCTTGGACAAGCGCCTGTAAGACCGCTGCTCTAGCAAGCATAATGCGAGTCTGTGCTGTGCGCATAATGAGCGTTGCAGAAATTCCAGCTAGCAGAATACCGATCATAAATTGAGCATTTAGATTTGTAGCGGCACCTGTAAGAAAGAAGGAAACCAAACTAAAAAAAATACCTGTTCGTGCTCCATAGAGGAGCGAAACAAGGCCAGCAAATAATGATGCCGGCACAAAAAGAGCTCCATGTGAGAAGCTCTTCCCACTCAATAAATTTTGAATTACAAGAATCCAATAGAAAAGAATGAGAAACGAAATCAGCAAGAATATTAGTGAGGAGCGATCTATAGGGAAATCCGACAGATCGGGCATCCTCGAAAGAAGAAGGCCTAGTAAAGAAGCTACCAAAAGGAGCCCGAGCCCTGTAAGAAGCACGCCGATATCTGAGACAAGGATCGAAGAACGAATAGTCTTTATCTGCTGATAAACCTCTGGTGTAATGAGCTCCCCTTTGCGCACCAAAATTTCATTCCTGCTGACAAAGCGCGTCACTGGTTCTACACGAGCGCGCGCCGCGGCAAGCCTCTTCTCTGAAAGATTTTGATCAAAAAAAGCGTTTTCCCTTAAGAGCGCCTTCCCCAAAAACCTCACATATTGCTTTAGAGATTCAGGGATATGCCTGGCATCCATTTCATCTTCCAGACGATTTCCAAGATTGACAAGCGTAATCATGCTGCTGACGGCAATCTTTTCGCTCTCTTCCCTTCCGTTCAATATTCTTACTAGTTCATAATAATCCGGATTGAATCGATCGAAGACGCCTTTAGGCACGGAGATAATGCCTTTGCTCAAGAGACTCTCTACAATATCGCTGACATATACGAAGGTCTGAGCATTCAGCTCTGCGCGGACAAGATGCTCATATTGATCGGATTGCAGGAGATCAGGGAAACGGCTGCTAAGCATTAGCGATAAAGCATTGATGCTTCCAGAATTACTGCCTAGAAGTTGTAAATAATATGAAGAGAATTCTTCAGTCTTTTCGCGAATGGATGCAGTGATTTTGTCATTCATCACAAAGACTGCAAGTACTAATCTCTCTTCAGCCTGAATCTTTCTCTGTGTCGCCTCTTTATCGATATAGATAGTGTCTTTGCCAGCATAAATATCAGTCTCAGCGATCTCACCTACTCTTATCGCTTTTAGTGAGCTACGGCTTGCAATTGATGATGGTCCAACAAGGATCAGACCAATTGCCGCTATCACAATTGCGGCAAAGAACAACCAAAGCGGTGGTTGAACCGAGCGAAGAGATTTTTTCAGCTCAAAGAACCAGGATTCTTGACTATTCTTTTTCATAGGCTTCAATAATTTTCCTGGCCAGAGAGCTCCGAACCACATCGCGGGCATCGAGCCTGCTTATAAATACTTCATCGATATCTGCAAGGAGGGTTATGGCATGAATGAGACCCGACTCTGTCTTCTTGGGGAGATCTATCTGGGTGATGTCCCCTGTAACGATCGCTTTCGTGTGCTCTCCAAGTCGGGTAAGAAACATCTTCATTTGCTCTTTTGTAGTGTTCTGGCCTTCGTCTAGAATAACTATACAGTTGGCAAGACTTCTACCACGCATATAGGCGAGAGGTGCCACTTCTACTGCCCTGCTCTCTTCGAGCCGCCTAATGGTCTCGTATGGAACCAAGGCTTCCATGGCATCGTAGAGGGGACGGAGGTAGGGATTTATCTTCTGCTCAAGGTCACCCGGCAGATAACCAAGGCTTTCTCCTGCTTCTACTACAGGTCGTGTTAAAATTAGCTTCCGTTTCGATCGCGTCAAGAGCTCCCTCAGTGCATAGGCCATGGCGAGATAGGTTTTGCCAGTTCCTGCTGGCCCTATAGAAAAAATGAGGTCATGTGATGCAATGCCTTGAAGATAAAGGCTCTGCCCCGCAGATCGCGGAAATACTTTACCAAAACCATTAGGTATCTGTATGCAGTTATCGAGGAATCTCGAGATTTCACTCTCATTTTCCTCCGCAGCATTCTCTATCGCAGCTTTGAAAGATTGACTTCCTTCGGGTGTAAGCTCGGCATGCAGAGCTATGATAAGCTCTGGAGTAGCCGGTACACCTTCTTCTATCGAAGTTCCAATTGCGCTGATGAGGCGTGAAAAAAGGCTTAGCACTCCCGGATCATCGCTTTCGACAAAAAGCTCATTGCCCCTTGTAAGCACATGAGTCCCTAAAAGACTTGCAATCACAGATAGATTGTAATCGTTTGCGCCACAAAGCTCGGCAAACACTTGGGTATCTTCGAGCACAATATGTGAAGGACTCAATCGCACTCCTGTATAGAAATGGTCTTTCCTTAATAATATACTAATACCAAGAGGCTCTTTCCAGCCTCTTGGTCTCATCTGCACTATTGTCTATTGACTGTCCGCTGTTGATTGGCGGATTTTAGGCCTTTCAACGCCAGCTTAATTGTTAAGGCGGACTCACATGCTCATTGCTCAAATGCACCTTCTGAGTAATTTACCGAGCCCTTTATTGCAGGGATATCCTTCCATGTAACCGCCAGGTTGAAGGCAACTTCCATCTCATAGTGAGGCAGTGGTTGAGTTGATGATGCTGTGACAAGCGTTGGTCCAGCTTCAATATTTGCGGACAATACCCAATCATGGGCATCCATTGAAAGCCCCAGCTTTAGACTCTGTAACTTAAAAAGAGTATTCTTTAGCTTATTCATATCCCAAATAGACATAGAGTTCCAAAGATCCAAGAAGAAGTTTTTGGAATAGTTCTCAGGGTCAAAGTCATCTGATTTGGGAAGCAGGGATGTATAATATCGCCAGAATGAAGAATTGACAGAGGAAAGTGCAAAATTCAAAGACAATCCTGTAGAATTCTTGATGGAGAAGCCAAGATTCGCTCCAAATGTAGAATTTGTAAATTGAATGAGATTCTGATTGAGAGTAAATAATCCATCTGCCTCGACAGACCAACCTATCGTATCCTTGGAGAACAATGGCACACTTGAGCGCAGCGTGGGTTTCCAAGAGAGAGATAATGTTGAAGGCCTGAAGTACTGAGTTCCATCCTGAATCCATGAACTGCCCTTGAAAATATAGCCGCTTGCTTTTTGAGCCACAAAGCGTGCGTTGAACGACCAAGCTGATAGATCGGTACTGAGACTTAAGGGGGCTTGAGTATCGAAATCCCAAGCAGCGTTTGCAGAAATACCTATTTTTTTCGTTGGCTTTAGAGTAAGGTTGCCGGTTAATGAAGTTGATTTGAGGTCCTCTAGCGAATCTTTACGAGAGATAACATAGCTAGCCCCCATTGTTGCTAGACCTAAGCCTGTCGAACCTGAAAAGGTATAACTCTCGAGAAGTGGTGGCAGGGCAACTTTAAAGCTCAAATGCTCTGTTGTGGATCCAAGCTTTGCAGCCAGCTCTGTAAGTATAGAATGATCGGATATCATAGTTGGGTCCCATGATAACCAATACAATTTATAAATAGGGTAGGCATCTACTCCACTGCCATCTAGCCCTTCGTAGGCCAATCTAGCTACTTTACCATGGATAGAATAAGAGACTTTAGAGGCAGAAAGGATATTGGATTTCTTGAATGGCTCCCATAACAAATTGGTTCCAGTGCTCCAATACGCTGTATTGTAGCCGTAGTCTGCAATTAGGAAAGGATGCACAGTCGTAGGATTTGTACGTTCATCGTAGAGATAAGGTCGATATTGTATTTGCCCTAGTAAACCGGTCGAAAGCTGAAGAATCAATCCTGCGCTATCTATCGAATAGGAAGAATTCAGATTAGAGTTGCTGCGGCCACCATATAACCAATACCAGCTTCCAAAGTCGATATCTTGAGGTTTCTGCCATTGAGAACTATAGAATCGATCTTCTATGAAGCTTGAATTCGTGCTAGTCCATTTCAACGACATATTCTTACTCTGCAGAATGGTACCGGACAAAGCAAAAGCTGTATCAATAATGCGTGCACTATCGGGATAGAAGAAATGTCTTTGGGGATCTACTGCATTGAGGCGCAACTCTTGAGAATTCATGCCAGCCGTAGAAGCATATTTGCTCTTCCAATTAAAGGATGATGAAAGGTTGGAAAGCGTAAAAGCAAAATTATTTTTCTCAATGGAAGGATTCCATGACCACGAAAGGCTTGCTTTTTGCGTGAAAGAACTGCGTTCATATATTGTCCTGAGCGCAGAATTCCCCAGGATAGAAAAAAAATCATAAGATTCATTTCGATCCATAAAATCCTGTTCGACGAATGGATCGGAATAGAAAGGCAAACTGATCTGCCACTTTAGTCCTGCTTTATTCTTTTTTGAAGAGGCCTCGAAATTCAATAAAATGCGCATAGGAAGCTCTATCGATGCAAGCTTCCATTTGTTCCATACCGACTCATAATCGCCAGCACTATCGTAAGGAGAATAGTAGCCAGTCGATTCTAGAAAAACAGAACGCGAAAAGGCAGCTCCTACGAGCCAAGAAAGATTGTATGAATAGGTACTTGCTAATTCGCCCCTTAGCCCAGCAAAAACCCCCAAAGATGAATAGACATCCCCCAAGATCGCTATATTTGTCTGGTTCTTGCTTTCGCTAGTGGGCTGAGTTCTTGAAATATAAGTTCCAAAGGAACCTAATGTTCCTTCAGTCGTTGAGAGCATAGAAGACTTCTGTACTTCCGAACTCTGTACTCCTGCAAGATAGGTGGTTGTCTGCAAAAAACCTCCAGCACGAGATCGAAAACCGACCACTGGATGGAATTTCGATGCCTTAGAAGGATAATAGAATAAAGGAAGCCACATGACAGGTATCGCACCTACATATAAAATCGCATTCGATGCTGCCCAATCTCCTGATTCGAATAGCCAGATCTTTTTTGCTCGCAGAATATAATGAGGCTTTATTGCATCGCATGCAGTAAGGGAACCATTGGCCAATGCAATCACTTCTTCAGATCTGGAAATCAAAGACTCAAAATGGACTATCAGTTTGCGGGAGCTAGAAGCCGTTGACTCCATATTGAAAGAACCATCGATAAAAACACCAGAATTATCATCGAGATCTACAGCTATGGATTCTCCTCTGTAGATATCTGTCTTAGATTCAGTCTGGCGCGTATATTCCACATCGCCTATAGCTTTTACTTCTTTCGTATCACGATTATAGACAACATACTGAGCCTTTATCGTATGTGTCACTCCGCTGGAATCGATCAATCGGATAACAAGAGGCCCCATAAGACGAAGCTCTTTTGTTCCATTTTCAAGACTGAAATATTCGGCACTCACAGCCTGCTCTATAGTCAGAGTTATTTGGTTGTCAGATTTGGGTATGACTTCTTCAGGCTTAGAAGCGCCTTCATTAATCTGAGTCTGAGCTTGGGCAGCAAGAGGCACAAGCAAAAGCTGAATTAAAAAAAAAATGCCAATTTTGCGCTGCATCGATTCGTATGGTATACGGAAGAATGCGGTGTTGACAAGAATACCAACTCCATTGTTTAGGTGTTTAGCAATCGCTGCAAGTATTGGCCTGTATAAGAAACTTTACAAAGGGCAATTTTCTCAGGAGTTCCTTCCGCTATTACCCTACCGCCTCTTTCACCTCCTTCGGGCCCTAGGTCGATTATCCAATCGGCCTGTTTTATGACATCGAGATTATGTTCAATCATGACTACGGTATTCCCACTGTCTACAAGCCTACGAATTACTTCGAGCAATTGGCGCACATCCGCAAAATGCAGTCCTGTTGTAGGTTCATCGAGAAAATAGAGCGTGCGCCCCGTAGCCCGCCTCGCAAGTTCGAGAGAGAGCTTTACTCTTTGCGCTTCTCCCCCGGAGAGAGTTAGTGCAGATTGCCCTAGACGAACATATCCAAGCCCCACATCGAGCATTGTCTGAAGCTTATGCACAATCGATGGGATATGAGCGAAGAACTCACTGGCTTCTTCAACCGTCATATTGAGCACATCGGCTATATTTTTGCCCTTAAAGCGAACATCGAGAGTATCGGAGTTAAACCGCTTTCCATGGCAGACCTCGCAGGTGATGTACACATCGGGCAAAAAATTCATCTCGATCTTGATCGTGCCATCGCCCTGGCAATGCTCACAGCGTCCGCCCTTGACATTAAAACTGAATCTTCCTGGTTTCCAGCCCCTAGCCTTCGATTCAGGAAGGCTTGCAAACAGTTCCCTTATAGGGGTAAAAACGCCGACATAGGTGGCTGGATTCGATCGCGGTGTCCTTCCTATAGGGTTCTGGTCGATATTGATGATTTTGTCGATATATTCAATTCCTTCAAGGCTTTTGTAAGCCCCTTCCCTAATTGAAGAGCGCATTATCCGATTCGAGATTGCAGGATAGAGCACATCCGATAAGAGAGTACTTTTACCAGAGCCCGAGACACCCGTGATGCATACGAACTTTCCAAGAGGAATCTTTACATCGATGTTCTTGAGATTGTGTTCGCTTGCGCCTGTAAGAGTAATACAAGCGCCATTCCCCCTGCGTCGGGCAGCTGGAACCTCGATTCTGAGCGTACCTGCGAGGTACTGCCCTGTGATACTCTGCGGATTGGCAGTGACCTCTTGCACGCTGCCTTGAGCTACTACATAGCCTCCATGCTCGCCTGCTCCTGGTCCGAGATCCACGATATAGTCAGCTGTTCGGAGCATTTGCTCATCGTGTTCAACGACTATGAGGGTATTACCAAGGTCTCTAAGATATGTGAGTGTATCGATTAGCCGCTGATTGTCTCTCTGATGAAGACCTATGGACGGCTCATCCAGAATATAAAGCACACCCACAAGCGAGCTACCTATCTGTGTCGCAAGCCTGATTCGCTGTGCTTCGCCACCTGAGAGAGTCGATGCTTGGCGCTCAAGCGTAAGGTACTCAAGCCCCACATTCTGCAAAAAGCCAAGCCGCGCAATAATCTCCTTGAGAATAAGCTTCGAAATTTGAGCCTCAGTATCGGTGAGTTTGAGAGACTTGAAGAATTGTACTGACTCCTCTACGGGCATACATGAAATCTCGTAGATATTCTTACCACCAATGGTTACAGCGAGAGCTTCCGGCCTTAATCTTTTCCCTTGACATGCTTCACACTCTTTTTCGATCATGAACGACTCTAGCCAATCCTTTATATCGTTGCTTGTCGATTCCATATAACGGCGGCGTAGGTCTGCTAAGATTCCGGGAAACCTAGACTCATACTCGAAATAGCCAGTCTTATCTCTATTGTTGTAGCGAACATGGATATTGTCATCAGAACCATAGAGTATGGCTTCTATTACATGAGAAGGTAGCTTATCGAAAGGAGTATCTAGGCTAAAATGATAATGATCTGCAAGTGCCTCAAATCTTGAGCGGTTCCATGCTGAATTAGGCTTATAGGGTGCGCAACCTCCTTCGTTGAATGACAAGCTTTTATCTGGAATAATCAAACCAGGGTCGAACTCCATGTTCATGCCCAAACCGCTGCAAGCAGGACATGCACCTTGAGGAGCATTGAAAGAAAAAAGCCTTGGCTCCATCTCTGGCAAAGAAATTCCACAAATCGGACAGGCGCCTTTTTGGCTAAAGAACTCTTCTTTTTTTTGGCCATCCATCTCGCGCACGATGGTGACGATGCCATTTGCTATGCCGAGCGAAGTCTCTACTGCCTCAGCAACACGGCGGCGGCTCTCTTCGGATAGCATGATGCGATCCACCACAAGCTCGATCGTATGCTTTCTCTGTTTTTCGAGGGCGGGAGGAGATTCGAGCTCGATGAATTGCCCGTCGATTCGCGCTCTCAGAAAGCCCTGTTTGAGAGCATCCTCCAGTATTTTCTTATGTTCACCTTTCTGGCCTCGTATTACAGGAGCTAAGACTTGCATCTTTGTGCCTATTGGCCATGAAAGAATAACATCGAGAATCTGGTCCACACTTTGCTCGCGAATCTCCCTGCCACAGGAAGGACAATGAGGAACACCTATTCTTGCAAATAGAAGTCTCAGATAATCATATACCTCAGTTACTGTGCCAACAGTCGATCTAGGATTGCGCGTGGTTGTCTTTTGTTCGATTGAAATAGCTGGAGAAAGACCTTCGATATAATCGACATCTGGTTTGTCCATCCGCCCCAGAAACTGCCTTGCATACGCAGACAGAGATTCTACATAGCGTCTCTGGCCTTCTGCAAAAATAGTATCGAAAGCAAGAGAGCTCTTCCCTGAACCCGACAAGCCCGAAATGATGATGAGCTTGTTTCTGGGAAGTTCGAGATCGATGTTTTTTAAATTGTGTTCTCGTGCACCCTTGATGATCAGCTTGTCCATTATTCCAAAATCATACTGTGGTCACAGGCATAAAGGCAAGTATGCTTGACAGATGTATAGCTATTCAAGCCCCATTAGACATTGAACTTGAAAAACATAATATCCCCGTCTTGAACCACATAGTCGCGCCCTTCCTGTCGCATTTTACCTGCCGCTCGTACAGCATTCTCCGAACCATAATTCATGAGGTCATTGTAATGATAGACTTCGGCTTTTATGAAGCCTTTTTCGAAATCGCTATGAATAACACCTGCTGCGGTTGGCGCCTTATCTCCAACCTTAATTGTCCAAGCCCTACATTCGTCTTCCCCGGTGGTAAAAAAAGTGCGGAGCCCCAATAGCCTATAAGCCGCGTGGGCGAGCACAGAAAGTCCGGGCTCTTCTAATCCAATACTATGCAAAAACTCAGCTCGCTCTTCAGAATCCTCGATATCGGCGAGCTCAGCCTCATACTTTCCGCAGATCACTACGGCTTCGGAACCTTGCTTCCCGGCAATTGATTTTATTATATCGACATACCTATTTGCTTTGATTCCGGATTCATCCACATTGCAGACGAATAATTCTTTCTTGAGAGTCAACAGAAAGCTGCGCCGTGCGTAATCTAGCTCTTCGGACTCCAAATTCACTGTAGAGGCAGGTTTTCCCTCTTCCAAAGCTGGACGCAGCTTCTGTAATACAGCAATTTCCTTTTCGATATCTTTTTTGAGATTCGGGTCTTGAACCTTGACCTGGCGATTTAGCTTATCCAGCCTCCTGTCGATACTCTCTAAATCGGCTAGTGCAAGCTCAGTATGAATAACCTCGATGTCGTCGGCCGGATCTATCTTGCCGGCTACATGAACCACATTGGGATCATCGAAACATCGCACCACATGTGCTATCATGCCAACTTCGCGAATATGGGAAAGGAATTGGTTGCCAAGACCCTCTCCCTTCGAAGCTCCTCGAACAAGACCCGCAATATCGACAAACTCAACCACTGCAGGTACTTTTCTTTTTGGTTTGAATATCTCGAATAGCCTATCCAAGCGCTTGTCTGGCAGTGGAACAATACCGACATTGGGATCTATTGTGCAGAAAGGATAATTTGCAGCATCCACTTTTGCTCTTGTAAGGGCAGAAAAAATAGTGGATTTCCCTACATTGGGCAAACCCACAATACCACAATTTAGCGGCATTGGGACATTCCTCTTATTGGTCTCTTGATTTTCAAAGTATAACAAGGACAAATCATACGACAAGTACCTTGGTTGTTATTTCAAATAATGAAACGCAGGCATAGAATTTTGAAAACATATATTTACGAATCATAAAAACTGGAGTAGGATAAAAATAAGAACTACAAATCAAGGAGGACATATCAATGAAGGACCTTTCAGTGTATCTGTCCGCAAATGCCCATAGTATGAAGAAATCAGTCATTAGAGAATTGCTTAAGCTTACTAATCAACCGGACATCATCTCATTTGCAGGTGGGCTTCCTGCCCCAGAGACCTTTCCCGTCGAAGAACTCAGAGAAGCAAGCGATCAGGTTTTTAGGAAATATGGTGACAAAATCCTCCAATATGGCACGACGGAAGGAGATAATGATCTAAAAGCTCGAATCATCGAATACGAGTCATCTCATGGCATTGATCTCGATCCAGATAATATTCTCATAACTTCGGCAAGCCAGCAGGCTCTCGATATGGTTCCAAAACTCTTCCTCGATCCAGGAGAATATGTTATTGCGGAGCGTCCTACCTATCTCGGAGCGATTCAAGCAATCCAATCCTATCAAGGAAGGGTGCTCGGCATTCCCTTCTCTAATGCTAACGATGGCTTAGACATGGTTGAGCTCGAGAGACAATACGCTCGCGCTAAGAATGAGAATAAGCGAATAAAATACATCTATGTAATTCCGGACTTTCAGAATCCTACAGGAGTATGCTGGAGTCTTGAAAAGCGTAAGGCGCTTATAGAATTTGCCTATCGTGAAGAGCTCTTCATCGTTGAAGACGCTCCGTACCGAGAACTCAGATTCATGGGTGAATCCATTCCTTCCTTGTACCAGCTAGAACTGGAAATGCAGAACCTTGGCATTGTGGTTGGCCTTAAGACATTCTCTAAGATACTTGCGCCTGGAACACGAATAGGTTGGATTCTGGCACGCAAGGATATCATTCAAAAACTGGTTGTTGCAAAGCAAGCAGTGGATCTCTGCACAAGCCCGCTCACCCAGAAGATTGTCGCTCAGTTCATGGCAACCGGCAAACTCGAAGAAGTCCTCAAGAATACCTGTGCCATCTACCACGATAAACGCAATTTCATGCTGCAAAAGCTAGATGCCTATATGCCCAAACATCCAGATCTCACATGGACAAAACCAGAAGGCGGCTTATTCTTGTGGCTGTCTTTGCCTAGCTACATTGATACAGATAAAATGTTCTACAAGGCAATCGAAAAGAAGGTAGCCTATGTAGTGGGAAGTTCTTTTTATTACGATGATCCAGAAGTAAATTCCATGCGCATAAACTTCTCCTATTCGAGCTACGAACAGATCGAGGAAGGAGTGAAGCGCCTTGCTGACACATTCAAAGAAGAAATAGAAGCGCATGAGGCTGGACTCTAAGGCGCCTAAGAAGGACTTCTGAACTAGAACAAAAAGCTATATATTGCATTGGGTGTGTATCTGGCATTCATATAGCAATGTATTCTGCGAGCACTCTAGTTTATTAAATCGGCGTCAAAATTATCTTTAATTTTAGACTCATATTGTCATAGATTGTAGAAATCGCTATTTTTTCCTAGCAACACAATCTTTTTCAAGGTGGATAAACCATGCCGATAATTCAGGTGATCGATGTAAAAAAGGACTATTATCTGGGGAATGTGGTTGTTCCCGCTCTCAGGGGAATTTCTTTTTCTATCGAACGAGGCGATTTTGTCTCTATCGCTGGCCCTTCGGGCTCGGGAAAGTCTACCATACTCAACATAATGGGCCTTATCGATGTACCGACATCAGGCGAACTTATCATTGACGGAAAGGACACTAAGGGTCTTTCGGATAAAGAGCTTACTCGCCTCCGACACGAAATTCTGGGCTTTATTTTCCAGTCCTTCAATCTCATTGCTGTCTTAAATGTCTACGAAAATATCGAATTCCCGCTGCTTCTTGGTAAAACCCAAGTCCCCAAGAGCGAATGGAAAAGCTGGATAGAGTTCCTCATCGAGGAAGTAGGCCTTACAGAGTGGCGGAATCATAAACCCAATGAGCTATCGGGAGGGCAGCGCCAGCGCGTTGCAATAGCACGAGCTCTGGTAACAAAGCCCTCGATTGTTCTCGCCGACGAGCCTACCGCTAATCTAGATTCCACAACAGGAGAACAAATAATCGACCTCATGAAGAAGATAAACCGAGAATTGGAAACGACTTTCATTTTCTCTACCCATGATGCAAAAATCGTCAATATCGCCGATCATGTTATTCGCTTGCGCGATGGCATGGTAATCGAGAATAGACGGAGTGGCGAAGATACTCTTGAAGAGAATGCCTTTGCGGCGTCGGCGGAGAATTGAGAATGGCGGTCATTTTTAAGATAGCTTTCCGCAACATTAAGGCCCATAGATCCAAAAGCCTCATCATTGGGCTTTTGTTAGCAATGGGAGCCATGGTTTTGGTGCTTGGCACAGCCTTTATCAACGCAACCGAGGAAGGGGTTCGCTCGACATTTTCAGATGTATATACAGGAGATATTTTCATCTCTGGTATTTCGAGTGATGGTCCGGTATCGCTGTTCGGCGTCACTTCCACCAGCGGCATGGCAGAAACTCCGATAATTCCTGAGTATGATAAAGTGCTTTCTATCGTAAAATCGATTCCCCATCTAAACAAAACCTCTTCGCTCGCAACAGGTTTTTCTCAGGTAATTCGCGAAAATGGTGATCAGGCAACAGGAGAGAACTCTCAAAAGAAAATCAAGCCTCAGGATAGATTTTTATTCCTTTTTGGAATCGATGCATCGACATATTGGGACCTCTTTGAAACCGTGGAAATTGTCGCAGGAGAGAAATTAAAACCAGGGCAGTCTGGCATTATGATCAATGAGAGTCAATTCTATAAATTTTCAGATTGGTTCGAGAAACCTCTTTCGATAGGCGATCCTCTCCTTATCCAGGGTTTTTCTACAATCGGTTTTCGCTTGAGGGAGCTCCCTATTGTCGGCATCTTTCGACTAAAAGAACAAGGCACTGCACCTGAGCAGCTTGCTTATATCGATATCGAATCTCTTCGTGTAATGAGTGGCATGACTGTAGGAGCCAATGAACCAATACATCTTAAGCCCGAAGAGACGAGTATGCTTTCAATAGAAGACCCCGATGAGCTATTCGGCGATGACATAATCGTGACTTCCGAAACCTCGGAACATTTCGATGTCAATTCGATAGCCAGGGAATTGTCCAAACCCAGCAATATAGATCCTTTGAAGCCGGATGAAGGAGCATGGCAATTCATTGTAGGTAAAGCGGATTCTCCTCAAAATATAAATCGCATCATTTCTTCTTTAAATAAGGCTTTTGAAAAAGAAGGAATTCAGGCTGTTGCAGGTAGTTGGCAAGCTGCCGCAGGTCCTTATGGGCAATCTGTAGATGTTGTTCGTCTTATCTTTGCGGTTGCAATTATTATACTCTCCATCGTCGCCATCATAATAATCATGAATACCTTTGTCATTTCTGTAATCGAACGAACAAGCGAAATAGGCACTATGCGTGCCATTGGGGCCGGCAAGGGTTTTGTGCGTACCATGTTTGCGGCTGAAGCAATGGCTCTTGCACTGGTCTCGGCTTCGATTGGGGCAGGACTGGGCCTCCTGATTATCGAAATCCTTAAATCGCTCCGAATCGAGGCTACAAATCCGTTTTTCCTTGTTCTATTCGGTGGGCAATACTTAAACCCCATTGCAACAGCAGGAAATGTATTTTTTGCAATCGTACTGATGATAGCGGTAGGCTTTATAGCCCACCTCTACCCT
>JAKJFY010000005.1:42259-65947 GCA_022704665.1 Spirochaetota bacterium
CAAAGAAAGAGAACTATGCTCCTTGCAGGAGCAATAGCCTTTGGAATAATGATCGTAACCATTATCAACGGATTTGCTGGATCATTTGTAAAAAATATATCGGATAATTTTTCGTACCTGATGGGCGGCCATGTCTTCGTTAGTGGATCCGAATATACACCGTCAGGCAAGCGTATATCGATAATTCGCGATGATTCGGTGATAATGCAAGCCTTAGAGGATTCTGGACAAAAATGGGTTAGCCTTCAGAAAACCAGCCAGACCATAGCTACGCTGATTTTTGAGGGCAAGAGCATGCAGCAGACACTCACCGGCATCGATCTGTCTCATTCTGGAATGATAAAAGAACGACTTGCTCTTGTTGACGGGAATTGGGATAATATTTCCTGGCCTAATGCTATAATAATATCCCAAAGCATTGCAAAAAAACTCAATGTTCTGCCAGGAGATGTATTGGTTGCACAATTGCAGACTATAACAGGTCAGAACAATGTTGGCGAATTTCGCGTCGCAGCAATAACTATAGATTCAAGTTTTGTCGGCTCTATGATGACCTACGTGCAACTTGAATATCTCAATAGTCTCATCGGTCTAGGGAAAAATGAATACATGTCTCTTGGCATAATGCTAGAAAGACTAGAGAAATCAGGGCCTTTCGCTAATGCGCTATATACTTCGATGAAGGGCATGGGACTCAATCTCTTCGATCGTTCGACAAAAAAGGAAGATGGTTCCATGACCCCATTTCAGGCGATGCTTCTCGAGCAAAAAACCGAACAATGGACAGGGACCAAATATAGGCTCTATACAATCGATGATGTTCTTGCCCAGGCACAGCAGATAGTGGTTGCTCTAGATACAGGCAGCACAGTGGTTTTAATCGTTCTCTTCGCCATCGTTATGATTGGCATCTCTAATACCTTCCGAATGGCAATGTATGAGCGAATCCGAGAAATTGGAACGATGCGGGCTATCGGTGTTCAAAGGAATGAAATCCGATCAATGTTTCTATATGAAGCACTATTGCTTGCGCTGGCAGGTGCCCTATTGCAGGAATAATCTTGGCACTAATCGCTATGGGCCTCTTGACTTTTATAAGCTTTGATCCACTTTCTCCAGTATTCTTGATTTTGAAGCGCGGTCATTTTTCATTCTATGTGCCACCGCTTCGCGCGATAGGCAATATTCTTCTTATAGCGGTGCTTACACTCGTTGCAGTATATGCGCCAGCAAATGCTGCGGCAAAATTGCCACCAGCAGAAGCCTTGAGAACCGTAAAATAAATGGGAGTCTTTTAGCATGCACTCGAATGTATTTCATAAAGCAAGAGGCCTAAAGAGAAAGGCTTATTCTATCGTTACATTGTCAACGCTGCTCTTTGTAGCATTGAATCCTTTGCTTGCTCAATCAAGGCCAGATCCAAGAGCGCTTATCAAGCAAGTCGATGATTTAAGCGACTTTTCAGGTAAGGATTTTTCTGCTGTTTTTACTATTGTCACCCAAAAACCAGGAGAAAAAGATAGCGTGACGCAAGCACGAGTATTTCGCAGAGATTCAAAAAAGCAATTCGTAATATTGATTCTGCTCCCGGAAGTGAACAAAGGACAAGGTTATCTCAGGGAAGATGATAATGTCTGGTTTTATGATCCGACGAGTCGCAAGTTTTCGCATTCTTCTATGAAAGAGAACTTGCAGAACACTAAAGCAAAGAATTCTGATTTTACGCTCAGCACCTTTGCCGAGGATTATACGGTGACGAAGATGACCGATGGTATGGTGGGCAAGTTTCCTGTGTGGATATTGGATCTAAAAGCAAGAACAAATGAAGTAGCCTATGATCGGGTAGTGCTATATATACGCAAAGATATGACAATGCTGCTCAAACGAGAAGACTACTCTGTGAATGGACGACTAATGCGAACTACTGCATATCCAAAATATGTCGAGCTTGAAGGAAAACTCCTTCCTTCGCAGATATTGATTGTCGATGAAGTCAACAAAGGAGAAAAGAGCCAGATCACCATGGCAGAACAATCTGTGTCTCCCTTGCCCAATAGAGTGTTTACCAAAGCCTTCCTTGAACAAGTGAGCAGGTAATATAGGAGGCAATAAAGGAGGTAGTGATGAGCTTTATTCAGAGATTGGAGGCAATTGGTACTCTATGTCTAATTATCGTTGCTGCGCCCTTCAGCATATCAGCGCAAGAAGATAGCAATGATATCGACGCACTATTTGGAGATGAAATAGTGGTGCAGCAAGACAGAGAAACTTCCGACCAAGGAGAATCGCAGGGTTCATTGATTGGACAGACAAATCCTCTTCAGAGCTTTTTGAAAACCGAGACTGTGAAAATCGGTGGAAGTATCAGCGGAACCGTAGAGTCTTCTTGGATATGGAATGATCCTTGGACAGCGGGCTTTGACCTTATAGATCCAGATTCTCAAAATTTGTCACCTAAGTTGAGCAGCCTTGTATACTTCGATGCACGTCCCCAAGAGGATTTCAGGGTACATGGTTCATTCAAGACCGCTTGGCCATTTTCAGAGACAAACCTTGTAACGATAACCGATCCCGATACCATGAAAACAACATCTAAATCGGTAAGAGTGCCCGATGTCCGCATTTTCGAACTGTTTTCGGATTTCCAGCTTGGAGATACTACATATATGCGTTTCGGAAAGGCTACAGTGAAATGGGGTGTCGGATACTTCTTTAGTCCAGCCGATATAATCAACCTGGAATCAATAGATATTCTAGATCCAACGGCACAGCGCGAAGGCCCATTACAGTTTAGGGTATTCATCCCCTATGGACCAAGCCAAAACACGCTGAGCTTCTATACTATCTTTGATACAAATAATCCTGATTTCGAAACCACTGCTCTCGCTGCAAAGGCAGAATTTCTTCTTGGCAACTATGAATTAGGTTTGAGCGGCTACTATCGATACGACACTACCGAACGTGCTGCCTTAACACTAACCGGTCCAATCTGGAATCTAGATGTTTTTGCCGAAGGAGTCATAGCGCGTGGAAGCCCGAAGACTTTTTATAATTCTTTCAAATCCACTGATCCATACTACAAAATATCTTCAGACGATATTCGAAATACCTTATATCCTTCGGCTACAATAGGTTTCCTATATAACAACCCAAATGACAATTTTACAGCTATTGCGCAATACTACTTCAATGGCGAGGGATATTCGAATGCCGATAGAACCGCTCTTTTCAATTCCTATCAATCTCAGCCGACTGTTGTGAAGAATCTAATTCTATATTCCATAGCGGCAGGAAACTTAAAGAATTTCCCTTTTCTCTCCGGCCAGCACTATGGAGCCGCAAGCATCTCATTCTCTGAAATAGGTGGCAGCGATTTCTCGATTTCAGCCCTCGGTATTATGAATTTTTCTGATATCTCTGGATTTGCGCAACCAATGTTGAGCTGGAAAATCGCCGATTATCTCAAACTTTCAGTCTTTTCTACATTCGTTTTCGGAGCGGATGATACGGAATATGGCTTCTTGGGCCGGGGCAGGCCTGTTACTATTGGCATAAAGCTATCGGCAGGCACGGGCAATTTCTGAGTATTCTCGAATAAATATACAGCCTTTTATATTGTATATAATTCGAGAGAAGGAGATATGAAATGAAAGTCCATCCAATTACCGACCACATCTTTGCGCTTCATGCCGATATACGAAGCGATGACCTATTCGAAGGTATCTGGCCTATTCCTTATGGAGTTTCACTGAATTGCTATCTTGTAAAAGCTGAAAAAATCGCTCTAATCGACCTTGTCAGAGACTGGGTAGGCGCTCCAAATGAACTCAAGAGCCAACTAGCTTCACTTGGCGTAGCTCTCGAAGAAATCGACTATATCATCCTAAATCACCTTGAGCCCGATCATACAGGCTGGCTTAGAGAGTTTCTCTCGATCAATAAAAAAGCCCTTGTACTGACTACTGCAAAGGGCGTGGAACTTGTAAAGAATTTCTACTTCGAACGCGATCGTGTCCAAGCAGTAAAAGAAGGCGATATTCTGGATCTTGGTATGGGACAAGCCCTGCAATTTTTCGAAACTCCCAATGTCCACTGGCCTGAAACAATGATGACCTGGGCAAAAGAGGGGGCAGTTCTTTTTTCATGTGATGGCTTTGGATCGTATGGAGCACTTGGCGACCGTATTTTCGATGATGAAATATCGGATGATGAGCATGAGTTTTTCGAAGCGGAATCGCTTCGATATTATGCAAACATCGTTGCGAGCTTTAGCATTTTCGTAAAAAGGGCTGTTGAAAAGCTCTCTAGTCTGCCCATAAGGGTAATCGCTCCAAGCCACGGCATTATCTGGCGAACAGATCCCAATAGAATCATCGAACGCTATTTGCGCTATGCAGGTTACTCAGATGGACCTCGCGAAAAAGAAATTGCTATAATCTGGGGCTCGATGTATGGAAATACCGAGCTCGGACTCAAGCATGTGATCGAAGGAATCGAAGAAGAAAAAGTGCCCTATTCGATCCACAGAGTACCAGATGAAAATGTCTCGTTTGTTCTTGCCGATGCCTATAAAAGCGAGGGCATCTTGATCGCAATGCCGACTTATGAATACAAAATGTTCCCGCCAATAGCCTATATCCTCGATATCTTTGAGCGCAAACACCTCTATAAGCGCAAGGCACTTCGTATTGGCAGCTATGGTTGGGTAGGAGGAGCTAAAAAGGAATTTGAGATGAAGCTCGAATCCCTTAAATGGAGTTGCATCGAACCGGTCGAATGGCCAGGAGCTCCAGATGAAGCGACATGCGAGCTTCTAAAAAATAAAGGTCGAGACCTTGCTCGATGGGTAAAGGCCGTCTGAGTCTTGCCAAAAGAGGCACCCAATAGGCTGATTTCTTAGAAAAATCGGGCTGTAGTATCCTGCCTTCACCGGTGCTTGCTAAAGCGATCTGCCGCCAAGATCATCAAGAAGAAAAATGCCAATGTGGCAAAAACACCAAGAAGGCCCCCAATAGAGACAGCAATTGCCTGCATTGCAGTGCTTGCGTTTCGCAGATTATCAATAAATCCCATTATAGAACTCCTACCCGACGATTAAAGGCACAAGAGCGAGCACTAGTCCTCCAGCAATGATCGAACCAAGTTGGCCCGATACATTCGCTCCAATGGCCTGCATGAGGATGATGTTCCCCCTTTCTTCATCATTGGCCATCTTTTGAATTACACGCGCAGACATCGGAAAAGCCGAGATACCACAAGCCCCTATCATTGGATTGATTTTCTTCTCTTTCGGAAGGAACAGATTCACAAATTTTGCAAAAAGTACCCCACCGGCCGTATCGA
Organism: Spirochaetota bacterium; assembly: GCA_022704665.1. Taxonomy (GTDB): domain Bacteria; phylum Spirochaetota; class Spirochaetia; order Treponematales; family Rectinemataceae; genus Rectinema. The sequence continues at coordinate 47,603 of JAKJFY010000005.1, forward strand.
ATATAAAAGCAACAAGACCCATGGCTAAAATGAGAAGAGTATCGAAATTTAGGAATTTCTCAGCCGACATGGAGCCTCCAATAGAAATGCCCAAGAGCAGTGTCACCAGGTAAGCCAGCTCATTCTGTGCGACTTGAGAAAGCCTTTCTACCACACCCGACTCGCGGATCAGGTTGCCGAACATAAGCGAACCCACAAGAGGTACTGAGATTGGAGCGACTATACCCGAGGTCATCGTCACCAAGATCGGAAAAAGAATCTTGAGCCACTGTGGCGATTGTTTTTCATGCAGTGGCATATGTATACATCTTTCCTGCTTTGTCGTCAGAAGTCGAATTACTGGCGGCTGGATAATAGGCACAAGAGACATATATGAATATGCAGCTACCGATATCGGTGCCAGATAGTCCTTTGCGAATTTATTTGCCACATAGATAGCTGTCGGCCCATCGGCTGCACCTATAATACCGATAGAAGCCGCGGTTTTTAGATCGAAGCCGAGAAGAGTTGCAACGATCATTGTTGCGAATATTCCAAACTGCGCAGCTGCTCCAAAGAATATCATGAGGGGATTTCTAAAAAGAGGACCGAAATCGATCATCGCTCCGACAGCTATAAAAATGAGAATAGGAAATAACTCATTCGCAATCCCTGCATCGTAGAGAATCCGCAAAAACCCCGGTATCCCATCATGTTCCCATGCAATTGAAAGTGGCAGATTTACCAGGATAGCTCCAAAGCCGATGGGAAGGAGAAGCATTGGTTCATATTGCTTCTTGATTGCAAGCCAGATGAGAATTCCGCCGATGCTATACATAACCAGCATTTTCCATGTAATAGAAGTAAAACCTATGAAAACGTCCTGCATGCAGCTACTTTACTCTGCATATAGCCGATAAAGCAAGTACAAACTTTAAAAAATGCAAATATGCTTACAATTCTATTTGGGCTATTAATTATAATGCTGGAATAAAAATTCCATTCCTAGTAGAGTACGCTCGCTATGAATCAAGATATTACTATCGCAGTCGGCCTTTCGGGAGGTGTGGATTCCTCTCTTACCGCATGCCTTCTAAAAGAGCAAGGATACAATGTGATCGGCCTCACCATGAAGATATGGAAAGGTGCATATAAAATACAAGAAAACCTCAAACATTCATGCTTTGGCCCCAGCGAAGAAGAAGATATCGATGTATGCCAACGTCTATGTGCAAGCTTGGACATCCCTTACTATGTCATAGATCTCGCTGATGAGTATGAACTATATGTCCTAGAATACTTTCGCAACGAATATCTAGCAGGTAGAACACCCAATCCTTGCGTAGTCTGTAATCGAGATCTCAAGTTCGGCTTCTTGATCGATAGAGCAAGACAATCTGGCTTATCAATCGATATGTTTGCCACAGGGCACTATGCAAGAAAGAGCACGGTCGATGGTATTACATATATACGGGAAGCCCGTGATATCGATAAAGACCAGAGCTATTTTCTCTATGGTCTAGATTCTGCACGTCTATCGAGTATCATGTTCCCTCTCGGAGAGATGACAAAAAAGGAAACACGCCAAGCAGCTCAAAGCTATGGATTGGAAACAGCGGAAAAATCCGAAAGCCAGGATTTTGTTGGCGGAGGAAGCTATGCTCCTCTTTTTGAAAACAGAGAACCATTGCCTGGCGACATTGTAGATCTAAAGGGTAATGTTCTTGGTAGGCATCGAGGATTGCCATTCTACACAATTGGCCAGAGGCGCGGCATTGGAATTTCTTTAGGTACAGAACCCCTCTATGTGCTTGGTCTGGATGCCGAACAAAACCGCGTCATCGTTGGGCCTGGTAACGAGCTTTTTTCATCTGGACTAATTGCGCGATCCTTTAGACTGCAGAATCCAGAGTCTGTTGGAGAGTGCATCGTCTGTAAAGTAAAAATCAGGCAGAACCATAAGCCAGCAGAGGCAACCGCAGAGGTCGACAAAGCAGGAAGTGCGCGCATAGAATTCGTAATTCCCCAACGAGCTGTTGCGCCTGGTCAATCAGCAGTCCTTTATTCCGAAGAAGGTCTAGTGCTTGGCGGTGGTATTATAGAAAAGGCATTACCCGATATCAGCAGAATTGAAAATTGATGATTCCGGATCTCTTAAAGCGGCCCTAAACCTCAAAGCCAGTATTGCTGCAGAGCGCTTGATTCTCTATTAGAATTTCCTTATTCTTATAGGAGGAATAACCTTGGGGGTGCACTGGTTTCGACCTATGCGGTTTGTGGTGTGCGCTGCAGGTGGAGTAGCCACTCTCCTTAACGTGGCAAAACCTTTAAGTGCCAACAAAAACGGCGCTCTCGCTCTCGCTGCGTAAGCAGTGAGCGACGGACGCCATGGCGGACAGCTTCCGACGCCATGGATGTCTGTGACATTAGGGAGCTTACCTCACTGGCGGTCCGGTGCCTATGAGGGACACTAAATCGGAATAAGGAGCCGACCGCGTGCTGGTCTGTGCCCCGGTTCCCGACAATGCATTGACCAGATAAACCTGTAGATGCGCGCAGCGCATGCATGGGGACGGGGGTTCGATTCCCCCCACCTCCATATTGAACTCTCTATTCATAAGCGCTAGATTGTTCTGCATAGATTTTGCCCGATTCAAGAGAAGAATAAATGAATATCTCACAGGAAAGCAGCCCTCCGCAGTCTCTTAGCCTCTGCGTCTTTTGTGGCTCTTCCATTGGGGCCCGCCCTTCGTATGCCAAAGCCGCAGAAGAACTCGGGCGTACATTGGCAAAGAGGGAGATGGTTCTTGTATATGGTGGTGGAGATGTAGGCCTAATGGGCATCGTGGCCGAGGCTGCGATCAAGAATGGAGGAAAAGTTGTAGGCATCATTCCTCAGCGTCTCTACGAGCTCGTTGACCAACAAGAGCTCTCTGAATTGCTTGTGGTAAATGACATGCATGAAAGAAAAGCTCTAATGGAGAAAAAGGCTGACGCTTTTCTCTGCATGCCTGGCGGAATAGGAACAATGGAGGAACTTTTCGAAGTATGGTCATGGCGATATATCGGATATCATCAAAAACCCGTAGCCTTGCTAAACATTGAGCATTACTACGATCATTTACTGGAAATGCTGAAGCACATGGTCGAAGAAGGCTTCCTGCATAAAGAAATCTATGAAGATCTCATTGTGAGCGATGATATAGCGTATTCGCTTGATGCACTCTGCAAAAAAACCGGCACATCGGGTGCAGCGCCATTTTTAAAGAAGCCAGAGCGTAGAAGCAATAAATAAAGCAACTCAGTTCCGTGATAGCTTATGCTTTAGAAAAGAATTAATAAGAAAGACCTTTAGGTCGTACAGCTTGTCGGTGATAGAAACCTTATAAATGTGCGGATTGAGAAGGCGCAAATATGTGGAATCAAAGGCTTCTATCCGCTCTTTCATGAATGCCTGGATCTGCCTTATATCTGGAAGCGTTTCTGTCCTAATCCCTTTGTCCATCACTTTGAAAAGGAGAGGCTCCACTCGAGCGGGCGTTATTTTCAGACGACGCCAGTCCGCGCTGGGATGATGCACAATATACTCGATTCCTTCTTGTATCTTTTCATCTTGACAAGAAATAAGATCGAGCCTAGCACTGCCTTTTTCATCATAGAGGCGCCAAAGATTCTTGATGCCAGGGTTGGTCGATTTTTCGGGATTGTCGGAGAATTTCATGACGGGCCGCAGTCTATCCTCAGGATCGATAGCGGCGAGTTTATAGACACCTGCAAAAGCAGCTTCATTCCCGCCTGTGACAAGGTTCGTTCCTACACCCCAGATGTCGATGGGCGCACCGTCGCTCACTAGGCTTTCGATTATCTCTTCATCGAGTTCGTTCGATACTACTATTTTTGCATCCTCAAAGCCAGCTTCATCGAGCCTAGCTCGAATAGCTCTAGAAAGATAATCGATATCTCCTGAATCAAGGCGTACTCCGAAACTGTAACCCTTTTCTTTCAGTTTCTTGCCAACTTCAATCGCATTTATGATGCCGGATTCAAGAGAATTGTAGGTGTCGATGAGAAAGGTCGTGTTCTGAGGGTAAATTTCTGCGTAAGCATTGAATGCGTCGAGCTCGCTCGGATAGGACATGACCCAAGAATGCGCCATGGTTCCAAGCACGGAGATTCCAAACTCCTTCCCTGCAAGAGTATTGGAGGTTCCCATTGCGCCTCCGATAAAGGCAGCCCGGCTTGCGGATAGAGCTCCATCTGCCCCTTGAGCTCTTCGCAAACCGAATTCCATAATCGAACCACGGTGTGAAGCATTCCAGATTCGCGTGGCCTTCGTAGCGATAAGGCTCTGGAAGTTGAGCACATTGAGCACCAGACCTTCGACGATCTGTGCGGAAATCAGATCAGCCTCAACGCGCAAAAGAGGCTCCTGGGGGAAGATAAATTCGCCTTCTCGAGCGGAATATATTGTTCCTTTGAACCTAAAGGAAGATAAATAGTCAAGAAAGCCGTCCTCAAAGAGGCCCAATGTCGAGAGGTATTCCAGATCATCCTGAGAAAAAGAGAATTCCTCGAGCGCTTCGATAAGGGTGGCCAAACCTGCAAATACGGAATAACCACCATTGAATGGGTGTTTACGAAAAAAATAGTCGAAGACCACAGGCATGGTCATCTGACGCTTCCAATAGCCCTGAGCCATTGTCAGTTCATAGAAATCTGTAAAGAGGGCATTTTGATAAATACAATTCATATAATTCCTTTCGATGGAGAAATAACTATTATGGAGTTGATGATACCAGATCGCTAGATTGCGCAAAAACGCAGCCGACATCACACATCTGTTTTTTAGCGTTATCTATGTCGTCTGGCGCTGCGCCGATCCCTTTAATAGCATCTTCAACCACTACAACCTCAAATCCTAATTTTCTTGCATCCAAGACTGTCGCTTTTACACAATAATCAGTCGCCAATCCACATACAATAACTCTATTCGCTCCAAGCGAGGATAAAAGTCCCTCAAGTCCTGTAGATGTTATGCCATCATTCTCTAGGAAAGCTGAATAGCTATCGAGTTCTTTTCGCGTTCCTTTTCTAAAGATATAGCGAGCTCTCCAGGATTGAAGTGCGGGATGAAAATCGGCTCCTTGACTTCCTGCTACGCAGTGATCGGGCCAGAGCACTGAGGGAGGTCTTGTTCCCATATCCAACGAAAAAGGAGGAAGTCCTTTCGAGGAAGCAAAAGAACAGTGCATAAGTGGATGCCAATCCTGAGTCAGAATACTCAGCGGATATGCTGCAAGCAGTTCGTTGACCTTTGGAATTATAGAATCTCCTTCTGGCACGGCAAGGACTCCACCGGGGCAGAAGTCGTTCTGAATGTCTACGACAATCAGAGCATTATACATTTCAATCCCTCCCTCATAAAATGTTGAAAAGCTAGCCTTCTATAAAATGGTATCGCACAGAGAGAGAATTGAAAACTACCCTTTACGCAAAAATAGCCTCATAGCGGAATTCTGGCATAACAATTTAGAGATTTGAACCGCAACTGTTTCGATTCCGGATCGAGCTGCATTGATACCGAGAGGTCCATATGCAGCTGATGGTCTGCTAAAGACATTCCAATTTTTCCAGCTATAGCTCTAGAATCCAAATTATAAAGAGGCAGATTCACGGACATTAAGAATGAGAATGGATTTATCTTTAATCGACAAGAGAGAAGAAGCCTATCGAATGCAGGGCCGGAGCTTGAATCAGTATTCGGGCTCGCAGACTGCTCTTCTATTTGCTCAAAAGATCCTAATTCTTCATTGCTGGTAGATTCTGAATCTATTTCTTCTCCTATTTCCGCTAATTTTTGGCCAATTGAGTGACTGCCTTGAAGCATTCCATTGATTTTTAGCATTTCTATAGAAGAATCAGCTCTCTGCAGCACGAGGTCCAAAGCAATTTTATTGGACCAAGATATGGAATTTATTGCTAAAGCCCCAGAAATGCTGGTTTTTATGTTCAAAACTGTCTGAAATAGGCAAAAGGCTGCTTTTTGACTTTCAATTATTGATCCAATTTTTCCACCATCAGGCCAATATTTCATAGTCCATAGATTAGGCAAGGTACCAAATGATGGGGTTCTTGCATCCAGAGGCTCCACAAAGCCCTGTTTGGAAAATGCAGAAAGGCTTACATTCAGACTCTTCAAAACCCGCACAAAGGATATGTCTGCGTCATAGTCTATCTGAGCCATGGCATCGTAGTTCATAACCTTTCCAAGCGCAGATAGAAAATGCCCAGTCTCTATGTAAAAGAAACCTTGCAGTTTTTGGCCTCTAGTGGATATACTCGTGTCGAGTCTTGTACCGATTCCTCTTAACCAAGCAATGTTGAACGAGTTTTCACTTTTATTCTCAAAATCTGGATATATATGAGATCTGATCATGAAAGATATAGATGATGTAGCATAGCCAATACCCATTGAAATCCATGGATTAAGGCGATCTAATATACCTATCGAGCTCTCTGTATCAAGCAACGTTCCAAGCCCGATTGAAACAAGCAAGGCTTCTTGTGCACATAGATATTGCATTGCAGTAAAAGCATAAGGGTTCCCCTTTCCTGCTAGAAGAGACATCCTTGAAGAAGCAATCGAAAAGCCAACTGGATCGCTCGATTTTCCAATATCGCCAACCAATAACATTGATTTCCCTTTTGCAGATACCAAAACAGGCGCGATCAAAAAACTAGCTGAATCTTTTACTGCAAGCTTTCCTGCATCTATATAATAGTCTGCAAGCTTTGCCTTACCTGTAAATGCTATATTTTCAAGCCACTCCTTATCGATCGATATAGGAATCGATAAATTCAGAAGAGCATCAGAACGATGTTTTAGGAATAGAGAGAGTTTAGCTTTTTTAGATGAGGCACTAAAAGAAATATTCCCGGATACTGGATCCTTTGATGTCTCAGCTGTCCAAGCTAGCATCGAGCAGCAAAGAAAATGCAAAGTTAATGCTGCAATTACTTTTGCTGTTTTCATATAATAGAGACGCTAGCTGAAGGCGCCTATGCTTCAAAAATTCTTTGGCATTGCCCTTGCCTTTCGGAACAATTGACATGAATGTCAATATATATTATTTTTTCTATGAATCAAAATTACCGTATCGAATAAGGAGAAAAAAATATGTCTGTAGCTATCTATACGACCCCAAGCTGTGGCTATTGTAAAATGGCCAAAGAATGGCTCCGGCAAAATGGTATCTCTTTTGTAGAATACAATGTCGCTGCCGACATGCGACGAGCAGAGGAGATGGTAAGGAAATCGGGCCAGATGGGCGTACCAGTTATCGATATAAACGGTAGAATCATCGTTGGCTTCAATAAAGCTGAGATCGAGAAATCTCTACATCGCTGAGAGAAATTATTTTATATTTGAATATTTGGCACATGGTATCAAATCTAGATCTCTTCTGATAGAATTCCGCCCAGGTGGAAACTTTGAAGCAATTCAATTCGGCCATAATCTTAAATAGACCCATTGCTCCAAACTTGATGCATTTGGCTTTCGAATGGCCAGAAGATCTACAGCCACCATTGCCAGGCCAATTTTTTACTTTTTTGCCTTCGATGGTGGACTCTAGTGCAGGAATCATTTTAAGAAGGCCTTTGGCCTTTGCTGGTTTCGAGCCTAAAAAAAATACCGCAGACTCCTATGCATCTCTTTCTGCTATCGCTCACTCGATATATCAGATCAGAGGACCATGCACAAAAGCTCTTGCCATACAGCAAGCTGGCAGCTATATCGATATCATTGCATCGCTAGGAAATAGCTTTCCTTATCCCAATAGAGAAGAGAAGGTTATAATTGCTGGCGGCGGAATCGGAGTTGGGCCGATGCTATTTCTGGCTGCATCGTTAGCTGAAAACATTGCTATTCCCCAAGACCATATCGAGAATATCTCAAAACCGCTTGAATTTTCCGGAAGCAGCAAAGAAATAAAGCTAGTTTTTGGATTTCGAAGTATGCTTCTTGTTCCTTCGTTCAAAGAATCAATAGGTAATAGTCCAATAGCCAAGACTTGGGAAAGACTATTATCTGGGGCTTTTATAGCAACAGATGATGGATCCAAAGGCTTCCATGGCACAGTGCTCGATGCTCTGGAGTCTCTAAAAAAGACCGATAAATCGGCTAGATTTTGGCATGTCTATGGTTGTGGCCCTGAGGCGATGATAGCAAAATTGGCGGCGTTTGCGAGACAAAACAGCCTCCCGGCCCACCTTTCTGCCGAGCAATGGATGGCTTGCGGTGTAGGAGCTTGTCAAGGTTGTGTGCTCCCTACTCGAAGGGGAGGCTATCTCCGTGTCTGCGGTGATGGCCCTGTTTTCGAGGCAGATGCCATCGACTGGGAGGCTTGCCTATGAAGAACTCAATAGAAGACCAAAATGATTCCTCTGGGTCTTTCGAACCAGATTTATCCATAAGAATTGGTTCTCTAACCATGGCAAACCCAGTGGGAGTTGCTTCTGGCATCTTTGGATATGGCGAAGAATACAAGGAGCTTGTCCATATCGACGAATTAGGCGCTCTATATACAAAAACGGTGACCCTTGAACCAAGAGAAGGCAATCCAGCGCCGCGACTTGTCGAAACACCAATGGGGCTTATAAATTCCATAGGTCTAGCTAATCCTGGCCTTGAGTGTTTTCTTAGAGAAAAACTGCCGCTCTTAAGGAATCATAAGTGTGCTATCATAGCCAATATTGCTGGCTCGACCGAAGACGAATATGCCATGGTTATTGAGGGTATCGAGGAGCGACTTTCATTATCTGAACCCTTATCAAAAACTGGTATCGATGGTTATGAAATCAATGTCTCGTGTCCCAATGTGCGCGATGGAGGAATGACTTTTGGAATCGACCCTGTCATCGTAAAACGATTGACTTGCTCCTTAAGAAAGCGCACTGCTAAGCCTCTAATTGTGAAACTCAGCCCTAACGTTACAGATATAGCAGAAATAGCTCGCGCCGCAGAAGAAGGCGGGGCCGATGCAGTATCCTGTATCAATACAGTTTTAGGCATGGTCATAGATACAGATCGAATGAAACCTTCTATTGCCAAAGGCATAGGAGGGCTCTCGGGTCCTGCTATCCGTCCTATTGGAGTTGCTGCAACCTATCGTGTCAGCCGCGCAATCTCCATCCCTGTGATAGGAGTCGGCGGCATCGCTCGCGCAAGCGATGCGATTCAATATTTCCTTGCCGGTGCTCAAGCAGTGCAGGTTGGAACGGCACTATTCTCAAACCCCCATGCTCCGCAAGAAATACTAAGTGGGATCACCGACTGGATGAAAAGACATGGCGTGCTGAGAGTGCATGATATCAATTCTATGCTGAAATAATAAAATAATTTTAAGAATTATTTTTTCTTAGAGCATATTCAAAGAAGATGTAGATGCCTCAGATCGCCAAGAAGTCCGGCTCGGAGCTCCGCCATCATCTTCCTAACTGGCTCTGATGCCCAATCGGGATAGGTCCACGGAAGCGCCTTGAATTCTCTATGCTCAAAGATCAAAGTCAACTCTGCATAGATTCCATCCGAGAGAGGGATACGATGGGAACGGTCTTTGGTTGTAGCCAGACAGAATCGAGCGGTTCCGAGTATGCCTGGATCAAGATTGACCAATCTACAGCTATTCTTTGCAAGCCTTAGCTCTATGACGTTAGTAGCAAGCTTGATCATCGAAAGTCTGGAAGGATCTATCAGCTCTCCAAAAGCCCAGTAAGACCTAAAGATATTCTCACCCATTTCTGGACAGTAGTATTTTGTCCACAAAAAAGGCTCTTTGCTTGATTGGAAGCAAAGTGGTCCATACAATCCTATCATTGCATCGATAGCAGCTATTTCCGCTTCTGCATCAGAAGAAAGCACTCCCACAATAAGCCGCTCCGGGATAAATTTTTTTTCAATTCCCATGTTTATTGCCTTCTGTACTATTATATTGCATAATTAGCTCTATGAACTCAAGGTTTTTTCTAGCTGTATCTTTTTTAGCCCTATCTTTTTTACCTCTTGCTGCTCAGATGCAGGAAATGGAATTCGTGACAGTATATGGCTCTCAAATGCCTGAACTAGATCCTCAGAAGGCTATCTTCTCGAATGAAGCTCAGATCCACAGTGCTATATATGAGGGACTTTTCACCTATGATCCCCACACTCTCGAACCAATGCGTGCCCTAGCCCAGAACTGGGAGCGCTCCGTGGATAAGAAGCTATATCGCTTTAGCATTCGAGAAGATGCTTTCTGGTCCGATGGCTCACCCATCACTGCTGAAGACTTCGTGCGTTCATGGTTTAGAATGCTCGACATAAACGCTGAATATGCAACTTTTTTCGATATAATCGAGGGAGCAAAACAATATCGCATGGGCTTGGATAAGAATCCAGAGCATGTTGGAATTAAGGCAGCTTCTCCTAATACTCTCGAAATCACGCTTGTACGACCTGTTGCTTACTTTACAAGGCTCCTTTGCCATCAATCTTTCTCTGTAATTCATCCATCGATGATAGCTGTAGGGGATTGGAGAAGCGCAATTCCCTACCCTGTCAGTGGCCCCTATAAGCCAGTCAGCATGACAGATACGGAGCTTATTCTTGAAAAGAACGGAGCTTACTGGGACTCTAAAAATGTGAGTATTCCTAAACTTCGGATGATGTTTACAGACGACGATGAACTAGCTACTTCCCTTTTCAATACTGGGTATGTCCACTGGCTCGATGGACCTGGAAATTACGATAAGGTGCTCCTTCAAACAGCTATTCAGATTTTCCCTATATATTCAACTCATTATTGGTTTTTCAACTGCCGTTCAGAGCCCTGGAATGACAAGAGAGTAAGGCGAGCTCTTGCTCTTCTTCTACCTTGGGATAGCATCCGCTCAAGCGAATTCTATATGCTACCTGCGAAGACTCTGGTACTCCCCTTACCTGGTTACTCCAAGACCAAAGGCATAGAAAAAGCTGATAGCACAGAAGCTATGAAGCTTCTCGAAGAGGCCGGATACCCCAAGGGCCAAGGCCTTCCCGAAATAATCATAGCATTTGCAGATTATGAAAGGCCGCGTTCTATTGCCAATACTTTCAAGACTGAGTGGGAAAAAGCGCTCGATGTAAAAGTAACTCTGAGACCAATGCAACCTTCGTCCTATTATGAGAGCATCGGCAATAGGTCGGATGCTTTGTCTTTTACGATAGCACATGAAACATGGATTGGCGACTTCGCAGACCCGGAAGCTTTCCTCCAGATGTGGGCCAGCGATGCTCCTCTAAATATCGCAGGTTATAATGATTCAACCTATATGAACTTATTGACTCAATCTTACGATGCCAGCGATGAGAATCGCATGAATATTCTTGCCAAGGCTGAAACGGAATTGCTCCAAGGCGCAGCTTGTCTGCCAATATATCATAACTTCGCAGCATCTGTCATCGATATCGATTTTATCCAAGGATGGTATCAGAATGCCCTTGACATACACCCCTATAAATACCTTCACTTTGGCACTCCTAGCATAAGCCCCAATGTGGCAAAGTTATCAAACTCATACATTTCCTTGAGATAAATTGAAAGACCGAGAAGAACTATGAACAACATCGATGAGAAAGGCGAATTCCTGAAAAGCCTTGGCTTTCCGCGGTTAAACATCCATGCAATGGCTCAGCACCACGATTTTATTACAGCAAACAAGCGCATCCTTGTAATTGGCCCAATGGGTTCAGGCAAAACTGAATTTGCTGCGCGTGTTTGGCGAGACAGCCGTGTAGCGCTTAAAAAAAAGGGGGCTGTAAGAAGATTGACAAGCACAGCCAATGTCGATCGAAGGAATGTCTTTGTAGTTCGCTCTGCTTTAGATAAGAGTCGTTTCCCTGATTATCCAGACGATGCATTGGCATATAGAGGCGGTTACGAACGATGCGGAAATAGAATAGGTGCCGCAAAAGACTCTTTTGGGCTCGAAGTGCTCATAGCGGAAAATCTTGAAGTAGGCACATGGATCATCGACGAAGCGGCATTTTTCGATGAGCGTGTCGCATATCTCACAAAAGATGAAGCCGAATCGAGAGGACTTTGTTTCATTTTTCCGACCCTGCTATTAAATTTTCGTCGCGAAATTTTCAATCAGACCGCTCGACTTCTCCTGGAGACCGCCACGGATGTGGTGCCTCTTACAGCTTACTGCGAACATGAAGAATGTCTAAGGGATTCTCTCTATACATATCGATATTATCTAGTGGATGGTCAGGAGTGCCCCGCCCTATACTTCGATCCTCTCATCATAATAGGAGGAGACCGCACCAAGCACGATGGACGGGAACCAAACTACTGCACCAGATGCGACGATCATCACTATCTGCCCGCAAAGGAATATACCTTCTTCACTCTCAAGCCTTTTGGCGAACTTGCTGCCCGTGGAAATATTGCGCCCCTCTTTGCGGAGTTGGCTGCTCTCCAAGGAAATATCGAAGAATCAAGGCTCTATTCATCTATACGGAGTCGTTGTGCAGAAGAGATAGAACGTGAAATGCAGATGAATTCTCTCAAGGTACCTTTAATAGCCGAACGAGCCCTTGTATATCTCTATGCCGAGCAGAACCTATTATCAGAAGAGCAGATGCGCTTTTTCATCCAGAAGCTGAATCTTGATAAGGATTATCTCAGTCAGAGACTAGCTGACAATCGAAGGCCTTTGGCGCTTTGAGGCATTAGGGATCTTAGAGATTGCCGTCTTAGGAGTTCAGCATAGAATCCAAGCCTTATTACTTAGCTTGAAATCCTTCTAATACTTCTTTTGCTTTTAACGCGAATTGTATCGCTATATTCGCCGAATCAAAGCTTGCGCGATAAAAAGCCTCTCCCCCTCCTCCCTTTCCACCCAAGCTCAACATGATCTCTGAAAGAACCGCTGAAAGCGCTGGGAATCGCGCCTTTGCCGGGACTTGTATGATAATAGTGGAATCAAGAAGGCAAGAAGCTATTGCTGGTCTTCCAAGCGATACTGCTGCTTTGCAAAGCGTAGTACCCCAATCTACATCTTCTTTTTCTAACCTAAAGTGAATTATATCTGTGGGTCCTGCATGGATCGAAGCAAGCTTGGCCTCAGCTTCGGCATATTGTACCAAGCATCTCTTGGCTTTTTTTTCCAATGAAGACGACTTTTCTAGAATCTCGCGCAGTCGAGTAGAAATATCACCAATACTGGATCCAAGCAAAGCAGCAGCCTCTCTATTGTCCTCATAAGCCCTGGACATGAGCTCTATAGAATGGGCTCCAGATGCAAAATACATGCGTACATGGCCCTTATAGCGCTCGAGCGAAAGCACCTTGAGAGCTCGAACCTGGCCAGTTCGTTCAAGATGAGTCCCTCCGCATGGAGAGCAATCATAGCCTTGAATTTCGACGATACGAATAACGACTTCGTTTATTGGAGGCTTTTTTCTAAGTCTAAAGGTCGAAATATCTTCTGGAGGACAATAATGTACCAAAACCGCTGCATCTCGCTCTATCCAGGCCTCGACCTCGGTTTCGATCTGCGCAAGAGGCAGCTCAGCTGGATCTTTTGCTGAAACATCGATTGTGCAATACTCTGTTCCAAGGTGAAAAGAAATCGTATGAATGCCATATTCCTCTTCGAGCACCGCTGAAAGCAAATGCTGTCCTGTATGCTGCTGCATGTGGTAGAGACGCCTTGGCCAATCGAGGCTCAAATGCACGGCCGAACCAGGCTTTAAGCTTGCTCCCTCTTTCTCATCCTGCAGCTCGATATAATGCCATATCTCACCTTCGATCTCCTTGACATCGATAACCCGCTTATCTTCTATAAAACCTAAGTCCGCTGGCTGTCCTCCGCCTTCTGGGTAGAATATTGTCTCGCTCATCAAAACACGCAGTGCAGCAGAGCCTTTATTGACTACAGGCTCGGTAGCCCTTACTACAACATCTGCTTCCTTGAGCCATGGATCGAGATAGAACAACCTTTCGCCTAGCATTTCGGCATTCATCGATTTACCTCTAGTTGCCGACCTTCTTCATAATCGACTTCCTCTTCTTCGAGAGGCTGATCGGGAACATAGACTGGATGTACAACACCATTCTCATTTTGGACACGGATTGCGATAGCCTTGCTCACTCCAGATTCCTCCATCGTGATACCGAGCAAGGTGTCAGCGCTGGCCACTGTCTTTTTATTATGAGTGATCACAATGAATTGGCTCATTGTGCCGAATTCTCTTAAAAGATTCACAAGCTGTACTATATTGGCTTCATCGAGAGCTGCGTCTATCTCGTCCAAAAAACAGAATGGTGATGGTTTGACCATATAGGTTGCAAAAAGAAGCGCAATAGCTGTGAGTGTCCTTTCTCCTCCGGAAAGCAAAGAGATGTTTTCGAGCTTCTTGCCTGGAGGTTGAGCAAAGATTTCTATGCCACTCTCCAGGACATGGTCGGGATCTGAGAGCCTTAGCTCTGCTCTTCCTCCACCAAACAGTCTTCGGAATATATTGTGAAAATTCTTTTTGATTTTATTATAGGTTTCCACAAAAAGCTGGGCGCTTTCGGTTCTTATCTCATTGGTTATCCTTACAAGATCTGCTCGTGCTTTTACGAGATCATCATATTGCCCCGAAAGAAATTCAAAGCGCTCCCGTACTGGCTCGAATTCCTCGGGAGCCATAAGGTTTACCGAACCTAGTGACGACAGAGAAGCCTTTAATGATACAAGCTTTTCCTTGATTTCAGAGACAGGAGAGCGAATTTCATACATTCGGCTTTCGAAAGCGAGCAAATCTCGCGAATATAGATCTGCAAAATTATCCTTGAGGTTGCGAATCTCTGTCTCGCTTTGAGCTTTTGCAGAATGTAGGTTTTCGAGCTCCAGTTGAATGGCTTGCAGATTCTGCTCGAGCTCGGTTGACTCTTTTCGCTTGTCTCCAAGATCTTCAGTCGCTCGACTAATGGATTTATCGAGCTCCGACATTTCCTCTGTTAGATGTCTACCCTTCTGCTCTATCTCTGCAAGCTCTTCCTGTAGCAATTCTATTTCCTCTTTGAGCTTTTCGTAGCGTCTTTGCTGATCTAAGAGCTCACTAGCAACTTCGCGATGGTAAGCCTCCTGGCCGGCAATTTCTCTCTTTAGCACCGAAAGTGCTTCTTTTGCAGCTTCCATCTGTGCTTGAATCTTCGCTTTTTCCAGCTTGGCCTCTTCGAGTGTCTTGCGATAGGCTTCGATTTTCTTTGCTAGATCTGTATTTCTTAGCGATAGCCCCTGGTTCTCAGCTTCTATTCTCCTAATACGCTCGCTTTGATCAAAAATTTCTGCATCGATGCGACGCTTTTGAGTCATAATACCTTCGGGAGCAACAAGCTCATTTAAGAATCCAGGCTCCATCTCGATATATAGTAGAAAATCCCTTTCAAGATCCGAGGAAAGAGAAGACAAAGCTCGTAGTCCATCGACCAGACCCTCAAGTTCGCGAGAGCGGTCTTGGGCGGTCAAAGAAGAAGCAATTCTGGCATAATCCTGGAGTTTATCTGCTCGAGAAGAGGCAGAAATCGAAATTTCTTTTATCTTTTGCTGTATTTGTGCTTCGAGCTTCTGCTTCTGCTCGATCTGCGATTCTGATTTGCGAAGCCGTTCGTCGACGAGCTCTGCAATTCTTTCGGTGATAGTATCCAGTTTCTCATGGAGAAATGTTGTCTTTTGAGCAATTTCCTTGGATTCCTCGATATTGTGCCTTATGCTTTCCTCATTTGCTTTTAGCAATAGAGCGGCCGCAGAGATATTCTCATCGAAAGTATGGATATTGAGCTCGATTTCTCTAATTCTAGTCTTGTAGCCAGCAAATTCTGCTTCTTTATCGCCTTCTTCTTCCTGGAGTGATTCTATTTTTAAGGCGATAGCACGATCTCTTGCTTCGAGCTGCTCTATTATTGACTTGATCTCGCGAAGCCTCTCTGTCAACAGAGCCTTCTGCTTTTCTTTGCCATTCTTTTCAACAGCAAGGCCATAGATCAGTTTCTGCATCTCAATCAGTTTCGCTTCAAGTTTGTTCAGCATATCGAGAGCCGCGGACATCGATTGGCTCATGGACTCTATGCGCTGGACAAGTGCTTCGCGATCTTTCTTTTTTTGATTAAAAAGGTCATTGACTCGGTCCTGCTCGCGGATATGCTGGCGTAGGCGGATCAGATATAGATCTAGCTCCGTTTCAAATATATTATCTTTTAGCTGCCTGTATTTGATGGTTTTGTCGGATTGAACTCTTAGGTTTTCGTAAGATTGTTTGACTTCTCGGATTATGGCTTCTATCTGGCGAAGATGCTCTTCGGTTTTGGCAAGCTTGAGCTCAGCCTCGTGGGCGCGCACTCTGTGTTTCGTGATACCCGCTGCCTCTTCGAATAGATAACGCCGATCTTCAGGTTTCGAGGATAACACCTGATCTATACGCCCTTGCTCCATCACTGAATAGGCTGATTTACCAATACCAGTATCCCAAAAGAGCTCCCTAATCTCCTTCAGCCTTGCTGGCTTGCCATTTATAAAATATTCGTTTTCCCCAGAGCGATAGATTCTTCGCTTTACCTCGATTTCGGGTACATCGAGAGGCAGCACCCCCTCATCATTGCTTATTGTAATTGCTACCTCTGCAACAGAAAGTGGTCGTCTTGTCTCAGTACCGTTGAATATGACATCTTCCATTGTTTCTGCGCGCAGGCTTTTCGCGGACTGTTCACCTACTACCCATTTGATAGAGTCTACGATGTTGGATTTGCCGCAACCATTAGGACCTACTAGAGCTGAGATTCCTTTTGAAAACTCGATGCGTATTCGATCTGCAAATGATTTGAATCCAAATACTTCAAGGCTTTTTAAATACACAGAACGATTCCTTCATAGCTAAATGAAAAGCACCCACAGAAACGCATGGGCGCACTGTAGGTGCTCTCATATAAGCATTAAAGCGCTATCGATCTTGCTGAATAAGCAGATCATACGCTTCTTGCGTGGTCTTGCAGTTTAAAAGCGCATCTCGTAGCTCAACTACTTTGAGTCTTGCAGAGAAAAACGACAGCGTTTGCAAATAGTATGCATGCTGGTTATATGCGGCAGCAATCATAAACAATAATCGCACTGGCACATCATCGAGCGTCTGAAAATCGACAATATCGCAACGAGAAATTCCTATTGAAACCACGAGGTCTGTAACCGAATTCAGCCTCACATGGGGGATTGCGATGCCTTTTCCGATCGCTGTACTCATGAGCTCTTCGCGTCGTAGAATTTCCGAGATCAATTCTTCTTTGTTCTTTATTTGGGGTGCTGTTGAAAGATTTTCTGCCAATTTGATAAGTGCATCGCGCTTGGAGGGGTAATTTAGAAAAATAATTCGATCAGGGGAAATGATATTTTGGATTTTTACGCTGCTTATGAGTGAAACAGGCCTGTTCGAAGAAAGACGCTCGTTTACCCATCGTTCTATCTCACTTTTTTTAAAACGCCAGACAGTGCCTATCTTTCCGGACGGTATTTCGCCTTTCTGAGCCCAGTCGTAGACCGTTCGTTCGGAAACCCGCAAGTACTTCGCTACTTCTTCAATAGTAAGGATGTCGTCATCCATTCGATATGCGCCTCCGACTTGAATTCTGTGACATATTATTGAATCTATTTGTAAGGTCTGTCAAGTATTGGAAAATAGTATTTTTAGTCATTTTTATTTTCCTCTAGTACCCAGCTTTCGAGAAATCTCTCCACAGACTGAGATGAGAAACCTTGTCTTCTTAAAAAGGAGCGTAAAAAAGAGCGCTTTTCAGAAATAGTATTGAGATTTAGGCTAGAAAATGTTGATGGCTTTCTTAGCAAGGATTCAACATTTTTCTTTATTGCTTCCATAATATCGCTTTCTGCAATAGTAGCCATGCCGTCAGCCAGTATTGTCCGAGGGTTTTCGAAAAGCCCAATTCGAGGCCAAGCCAGCGCTTTCATTCTAGTAGGCCCCTGCCCTTTCATCACACAGTGCGACTGAAAAAGCATCCTCACATAGCGGCGGTCATCCACATAATGCTCGGAGCATATCCATCGAACACAGATATGCGCAATTTCCGCCTCATATCCTTTTTTTAGAAGTTTTTGGTATAGCTGCCTTGAAGCTTGTTCAGCTCGAGAAATGAGCAGAAGAGCATCATTCCGAGCCCTATGCAGAGTATTAAGGCGACTCAGAAGCAGAATCATCTCCTCATCTATTGATTCGCCTTCCGAATGTTTAGTCAGAGAATAGACATCCAACGAACTATTGTCCGATGAAAGCCCTAGAAGCTGTGC
>JAKJFY010000059.1:0-8167 GCA_022704665.1 Spirochaetota bacterium
CTTGCACGCGCATTGCAAGCAGGCTTAAGAGGAAAGAGCTTATTTTCTAAGCTGTTATTGCAGAAAAACTCATAGATAGCCTTGAGAACAAGCATGCCCAAGTTTAGCATATCTTCCTTGACGCAGAGCAAGCCCCTGTTTATGATACCCTAGTCATTATTTTACCAAGGCCCTGACATGGATAGAGTTAGTAGTATTGGTCTTATACCCATAAGCTCTCTCACCGACAAAGAAGCGAAAAAGATCAATTATATTCTCATGGACATCGACGACACACTCACCACGGATGGAAAGCTCCTCGCAGAGAGTTATGCTGCGCTATGGCGACTTCACGAGGCTGGACTAAAGGTTATTCCAGTAACAGGTAGGCCTGCGGGCTGGTGCGATCTCATTGCGCGCGAATGGCCAGCAGATGGGGTGGTGGGCGAAAATGGCGCTTTTGCCTTTTGGGAAGGCGAAGGGCACCATCTTCTTACGCTTTCGCATCCAAATGCTATTCTAAATACCGATCCACGCCTCTTGGCGCTGCGCGACCGCGTGCTTTCCGAAATACCGGGCGCAAGACTAGCACGCGATCAATTCTCGCGCCTCTATGATATCGCGATCGATTTTGCCGAAGAAGAGCCAATACTTCCGCTATCCGAAGCATTGCGCATTCAATCGATCTTTTTAGAAGGTGGAGCAAGGGCTAAGATATCTTCGATTCACGTCAATGCATGGATGGGCGATTACGACAAGCTATCTATGGCGCTTTATTTCTTGAATGTTCGTTTCGGCTATGATGACAGTCGCGATGTCGGCACAGTTATCTTTGCTGGAGACTCTCCAAACGATGAACCCATGTTCGAGCATTTTCCGATGGCCTGTGCCATGGCAAATGTCCTCAAATACAGAGAACTTATGAAGACTCCTCCTCACTTTGTGACTCAAAGAGAGTCTGGCGCTGGTTTTGCCGAATTGGCTGATATTTTTCTCAAACGACGGTCTGTTAGCCGATTCTCTTAGCTTTTAACTCTGCTATTCGCTCCTTATTGAAAAGGTTTTTATTGGTTGCTATTGGCTTATATTGGCTTTACATCTATTGGCATAACAATACAGACAACCTCTTGGGCAAGTGCCATAGCTCCCTAAGTCGACGCTTTCGATACACTGACAGCCTTTTCTCTGGTTTTTGTCTCTCTTCGATGAAAAAGGTAATCTAGAAAGCTCACCAATTATGAGTGCGTCTATGCAGGCATACTGCTCGAGGCCGGGCATCTCTTTGAGCTCAGGCTCCGCACATAGCGATAAGGAAAGGCCATTTTCGCTAGCGATACCAACCAGCGCAAACATGAGATCTCTGACCTCGTTCGAAGCCCGATCTACTAGCGCTACTCGATACCCAGCCTTCGAAAGCCTTTTGTCAGAATGCTTGTAGTTATCGTAAAAACTCAGTACACAATGACGCACTCTTTCTCCGATCTCCCCTGCCAATCTTTTGAAGTTTTCTACATGCCAAGCTGAATTATATTGCTCTGTAAGCAGAACTGGATCATATCTCCACACCACTCGCCTCGAGCCCAGCTCTGAGGATAGTGCTTTCAGTGCCGAGATTCCTGCCTCGACTCCGGGACCAGATGGTTCCATTGGAACACCATAACCATTAACCGTTACCTGAAAATAGAACGCATATTTTTCAAGCAGGCTCAAGTTTCTGAGCATTGGACTTGCGTCTCTTGTCCAGAATACAAAACAAGCCACATCTTCGGGTCTGAGGCTGAGGTGTCGAATCTGCCTAGGATTCCAAGGATTGACCACATCGACAAAGCCTTCGCCCAATCGCTCGAAAAACCATTCGGTATAGAAAGAAGCTATATCCGTGCGCCTGCTGGCGCTGACAACAATTGCCATGTCTATGCCTGCATAATATTCCGTTCATGACCAAATAAGGTTATGACCAAGATAAATTGACACCCTTTACCAAAACACCTATAGTCTATAATCAAGGATGCCATGGACACAATCAAGAGCAAATATGCTCCTCTAGTGGGCGAGATTATTGCCCGTGTCCCCAAAGAAGCTCGTATCTCGGAGCTAAATGTATATCAAGAAGGCATAGGCCAAATACTCCCTTTTATCGATGCGATAATCTCGGACCATCTGGAAGATGGTTCGAAGATCGAAGGTCTGGATAACCTCAAAAGCCTATACGAACATGCTAAAAATGGCGAATCCACGTTACTCCTAATGGAGCATTATTCGAACTTCGACCTGCCTGTATTTCATTATCTTTTGCGACAGGAAGGAGAGGAAGGCAAGAAGCTCGCTTCAGATATAGTAGCGATTGCGGGTATCAAGCTGAACGAGGAAAATCCAGCTGTAAATGCGTTTACCCGAGCATATACCCGAATAGTCATCTATCCTTCACGTTCAATGCAGATAATAAGAGAAAAACTCACAGACCCGATCGAGCTATACCAAGAAATGAAGCGAAGCATCTCGATAAATCGCGCCGCAATGAGAGCTCTCGAGGGCGCTAAACACAATAGCAAAATGATTCTAGTTTTCCCTGCAGGAACGCGTTATCGGCCATGGGACCCTTCTTCTAAACGCGGCGTTCGCGAAATAGCCTCCTACATCAAATCTTTTTCTAAATTCTGCCTCGTGTCGATCAATGGCAACATTCTAAGACTCAACCCTTCTGGAGCCATGGAAGACGATATTCTTCAGAGAGACCGCATAATCTACAATGTAAGCCCTGTCCACGATAACAAGGAATTCCTGAATTCGGTGCGATATGATCTTCGATTCCTTGAGGATAAGAAACAAGCCATTGTAGATACCGTCATGGACCTTCTCGAAGACATGCATTATGAAGTAGAGAATCGCAGGTTTAGTGATCGCTGAGCCTTTTTAAGGGATTTACCCCTAAGCGAATAGGGAAATAAGCTGCTCCAGCAATAAAACCCGCCAGATGAGTAAGATGTGCTACGGAGCTCGCCGCTCCCAAGAAAGACGATAATATCTCGATCAATGTATATCCTATCACCATGACAGGAGCTCTTAGAGGAATTATGCCATAAACATATACCATCGCCCTCGGATATAGCACCGCAAAAGCGAGCAACAGTGAAAAAATCGCCCCCGAAGCGCCAAGTAGATATGTATTCCATGCTCCCGAAAGCAAATAGATAGCAAAAGACGCAATGCCTGCAAACAGTCCCGAGCCAAGGTAATAGAGCAAGAATTCATAGCTGCCAAGACTATGCTCCACAGGCCTACCGAAGAAATACAGCCCCAACATATTGACTAAGAGGTGCGTCAGATTCGCATGGGCAAACATGTAGGTAAAGAGCTGCCATACCCAGCCCGAAGCAACGGCACCAGGGTTTAGAGCGAGAAAATATGTAAGTAAAGGCCAAATATATTGCAAAGCAAAGATGATCACATTAGCGGCGATCAAATACAATGTCGCATTGAAGTATTTGAATTTGAAAGGACGACGCAGCAAAGAATTTCGATTCATAAGTAAAAAGTATAGAAAAACAGGAAAGGGAACAAGGACTCAGGCCACCAACTCTTTCAGCATGGCTAAAAGTATAAACATAGACAAAAAGCAAGGATAGCTACTTAAAAATGAAAGGCCGCCCGGTTTTGGTCCGGACGGCCTTCCTGTAATCACTCTGTTACGGATTACTGATTGCTGATCGTCAAGGTAATTACATCGCTGTAGGTACCAGCCTGATAGAGTTCGCTCGGGGCATCAATGTCGATACCAAACTTATAAGCTGTTCCCGCTTTTGGTGTCTTCGACTGTGGACCAGACGTGATACCCCCGCTTGTTAGCTGTTGTTTAGTAAATAAACTACCAACAGTAACTTTATAAGCGATATCCGCACCATTGGCCGTGTCTTTTAAAACACCATTATTCTGACTGCTGGCCTTAAGTACCCAATTCTTCACATTGGAAATCACTTTCATATCAGATAAATCCCAATGGGTTGAACTGTCATACGAGATACTACCCGTATAGCTCGCAGGCACAGTCAGCGAGAAATACTGGTCGACACTGCCTTGGATCGATACAGTACCACTACCTGGATTTGCTACTACAGCAAACACCATCCCTAACGACACTACCGCAAACAGAGCTACCAACGCATACTTTTTCATTTTGCGTCTCCCGCCCGCAGGATCTATGTCCCACGGATACATTTTGTGTTTTTTGTGATTTCCTCCAACGGATTCCACCACTACACTTTGATATAAATATAATCGACATAAATTTTTTGTACAATGAGATTTTCTCTATCTTTTATGACTTAAGGTTTTCAAGCTCTTTTATTGCTACTGATAATTAATTATTCAGCCATAAATTAGCTATTCAATGTGTACATTGTAAATTAAAGCTATTCGATAAAATGGAGAATTTGCCCCTTATGTCTAATATCTCTATAAACTAAATTATTATTTCGCAATGACGACGCCGGGGTTGTTCTATTTTCGATCTATATGCAAGCTATTAGCAAGCAAGCTGTTATTCTGCATTTCTATTGTTAAGAGCCAGGCGAATTTGCTGGTCTAGAGCTGTCATCGTAAAAGGCTTTACGAGCAGATTGTCGAAGCCAGCTTTAGCACATTTCTCTGCCTCTTCCTGGTCATGCCGCGGGCTCATAGCGATGAGCAAAGGCATGCGCGAAATTCCTTCGGCACGGATCTTTCCCGCAAGAGCATAGCCATCCATCTCAGGCATGATACAGTCGATGAGCAATACATCGAAGCTCTCTTCGTTGAGCGCTTTCAGAGCTGCTTCTCCGCTCGATACCGCTTTTGCTTTGTAATCCTTCAATGTGAGCATTCGCAAAAGAAGATCGCGATTCACTTCGCTATCGTCGACTACGAGCACCGACATGGAGCCTGGAATCTCTTCCATAGATACAGCGGCTTCTTTCTTTTTGGCTTCATTTTCAATAGCTAGATTTTGGAAAACAGCCATATCTTTTGGAGACCCGCTAGCTGACTCTTTTATTGGCTTTTCTAATGAAGGACTGACCAGCTTTTCTGGCGCTGGCTCTTGTGCTATCGATACTTTTGACGCCAGCTTTTCTGCCACTATCTCTTGTGCCATCGACTCTTCCATAGCTGACGCCTTAGGAATATCGACCTTTTTGACAAGCTCTATTGAAGGCTCTTGCATGGATTCAGTTTTTGGTATGAAAGGTTTTACGGCTATTGAGGCTTCTTTTGGGCGTACGGGAGCCTTGCTCTCCTTTTCCAAAAATTCCGCCCGTATGACGAGCCCACAGCTCAGTAGTACAAGTATAAGAAGTCCCACTCCCCATAGCCCTGTTCGCTTATATGGGTACATCGACGCGACATATATAGTCCATGGAAAGTCTTCCGATCCGATTTTCAGAACAGCAGAATAACCGGTAAGCGCACGTGATTCACCCCAAAAAAGCCTTCTGTCACCCCCTTCAATATTGGAAGACGCAATGGCAATGGATAGCCCTGGGAATTGCGAAACTAAATCCAGATCCGACAATACTTTGTCTGCATCAAATGCGATACTCACGAAACCCCAAAGTTCGGAACCTTCAATCACTGGTATTCGCAAGAATGCGAGATTTTTTCCTTCCGCGGATAGTTCCGGCCCCTGCAACACTGCGCTTTTTTTACGCACAGCCTCGACCAGAGCATCCATCCTTTCAGGATTATCGAGCAAATCGTGGCCAATCGAAGAGGATGCTCTACCTTCGGGGAAAAAATATCTGACTATCGCACCAGGAGCTATCGTAATTGAGTCTATATAAGGTAAGTTAGCAAGAGTCTCTTCGGCAAGCGGTCTTAGCGCTGCATAGGTTTTACCTGAGCCAGTTAGAAGCAGCTCGCGAAATTTATCGCCAACAGCAAGCATCTCCTGCAATGGCTCAGAGATTTGCAGAGCTATTCTCTTGGAGACAGCTCCAAGCAGCTCTGATTCCGATCGATTTGCGCTCTTCCATAGCATGAAAAAACAAAATATCGCCAATATACAAAAGAAGAGCGGAAGCAAGACTCTTGCTATCTTGGCCTTATTCTTTTTCTGGCTACTAATAGGGCTCATAATTCGATTATATAAGAATATCATAAAAAAGGCCGCCCAATAAGCGGGCAGCCTTTTTTATCAGAATTGCAATAGTCAATCTCAAAGCGTTGAAAGCGAAATTGTTAAGGTATCCTCGTAGGTCCCTGCAGGAAGAGCAGGTGAAAAATCCGAAGCCTTAGTATATGTCACTGCTACATTCGTTGTTGTCGCAGACTGAGGAGCTGATTTTTCTATTACATAGTCGCTAGAAAGACTGATCCCTGTAGTAGAACCGAAGGTTAGGAAATATGGGTATTCATCTGAAGCACCTGACCTTAACATTTTGCCACCATTGGCTGAGTGAATTACGATTTTCCAGCTCGTCAAATTCGACGAGATGGTGACTGAGCCGAGCGAAGTTGATGTCGTGCTAATATCGATGGCTTTTGTCCCTGGAATAGTCGTAGTGATACTTAAAGAGGATCCAATTGTTGCCTGAATTGTCGTCTCAACCTGAGTGGCGGCGAATACCGGCACACTGATCAACAGTGCCGCCAGTACCAACAGAAACACTTTCTTTTTCATAAACTTTCTCCTTGGCTCAAAAAGAGCCCAAATAATTTAGTTAGCCATTATAACGGGAACTGCTATATTGTCAAGATTGTCAAACCGATATTTCAATTTTTACTTTGTATTCTATGGAATTATTGTAAAAATCCTTTAGAAGCGTAGCGATATATAAAATCGCCGCTAATTATGAAATTGCAACCGAAAACAAAGGCGCCGATCGGAATCGAACCGATGTATAAAGGTTTTGCAGACCTCTCCCTTACCACTTGGGTACGGCGCCAAATGCGGGGCACATACTACCTGAGTACCCCGCTTTTGTCAACAATTCTAAGGAATGTAGCTTGATTACCTTTGCATAAATAAATCTGTCGTGCACTCCTAATTCTTGGATACCGCGGCTGCTGGAGCGCCTTTGTCCTTTGGTGCTTTTGCTTGTCTCTTTGTCTTTTTGTTTTCCCAGAACAGCACAATGGCGCTGGCTATATAGATTGTAGAGTATACGCCACTTACCATACCTACAAAAAGCGCAAGCGCAAAATCCTTTATGCTTCCGCTTGTAAAGAAATAGAGCGCTAGCACTGCCAGCATAGTGGTAAGGGTCGTTATGATGGACCTCCCTAGAGTCAGAGTCAAAGCCCTGTCGAGCACATCGACAAAAGGTTCCGAAGGATGAAGCTTTCGTTCCTCTCGCACTCGATCGAACTGCACAATGGTGTCGTTGATGGAATAGCCTAGAATCGTCAGAATAGCCGCAATGGTTGTGGTGTTGAATTCCATCCTTGTCCACACGATAAAGGCAATCATTACAAGAGCATCATGGGCTATAGCCACGACAGCACCGATTGCATACTCGATTTTGAAGCGAATGGCCGAATAGATAAGAATAAGCAAAAGGGTCATCAATACTAGCCAGACCGATTGCTTCCCAAGTGCTTCGGAATACTGAGGCCCGACATAATCTGCCTTTACCACAACTACCCTGTCGGTTCCAACCTTATCTTCGATGAGCTTGCGTATGGTCTGAGGAGTATTTGTCATAAACTGCGGATCCTCGCCGCTATCTCGAACGCGGATAAGGTATCTCTGCGAAGATGGCGGATTTATGGTCTGCACTGTAATGTCTCCCAGCGGACTGATAGCTTCTCGTACAATATCGATAGATGCATAGCGCTCGCTATCATCTTTTGGCGCACGGTAGAGTTTGACCGGGTTGAGACTCAAGAGCGAATTACCCTGATAAGTAGGTACAAGCAAATTGGAAGGAAGAGATTCACTCCCTTCTGCAAGGCTCACTCTAATTCCCTGTTCTTTCTCCAAGGCTGATTTTATATCCGCAAGGGTCGAATATGTCTTATAATCGAAAACTACAGTACGCTTCTGCGCTTCGGCGCCTGAGAAAACAAGCGTCAACTGACTTTCGCTGACAGTTAGCTCTGCATTGCCTTTGCCATCAAAGGTTACATCTCCAGCTGGATAGGCAAGCTGAATAGTCTCGTTTATACCTGCTTGGAAGTCTACGCCTAGGTTCAAGCCTTTGGTAAAGAGTCCGAC
>JAKJFY010000060.1:0-8152 GCA_022704665.1 Spirochaetota bacterium
ACCAATCAGAAAGAATTCCTTCCTTGATTTGAGGATTGAATAGCGAAACAAAGGTGTTGAATTTTTCGAGATTTGTATCGGCAAGCTGTTCAAGCTCACTGAATAACTTCTTGAGCGTCGCTTGTTGTATGGTCATCATGACTCGGTTGTGCTGCAGCATCTCTCGGCTCACATTTAGAGGCAAATCATCCGAATCGATTATACCTCGCACAAAGCGAAAATAGGGAGGCAGAATCTGGAGCTCTCTATCGGTTATAAATACCCGCTTTACATATAGTTTTATTCCTTGCTCATGAGTTGGAATGTATAAGTCAGCAGGAACATGAGAGGGGATATACAAGAGCGATGTATATTCTATTGTTCCTTCTGCCTTTGTGTGAATCCAGAGAAGGGGGTCTTTCTCATCGCCAGTCAGAGATTTATAAAAGTCGATATAGTCTTTGTCGGTGAGCTCCGACTTGGGGCGGCGCCAGAGAGCACTGGCACTATTGACCTGCTCGTCTACGATCTTGGTTTCGGCCTTTGCAGGATCCTTTGCATAGGTCTTCTCTTTGGATACAAGGTGAATTGGCCAGGCGATGTGATTAGAATATCGCTTGAGAAGCTCTTCTAGTCTCCAGCGGGAGAGAAATTCCTCTCCTTCCTCATTGACATGTATAATAACATCTGTTCCAAAGCCGGCTCGTACGGCTGGTTCTATATCGAAACCAGTCTTGCCATCGCTCTTCCAGACAAAAGCCTTATCGGTACCTGCCTTGAGGCTGACTACTTCGATCTGATCTGCAATCATAAAGGCCGAATAGAAACCGACCCCGAACTGGCCAATCAGATTCGATGCTTTGCGCTCGTTTTCCGCGAGCTGTTCCAGAAAGGCTCTCGTGCCGGACCGGGCGATAGTTCCTAGATTGTCAGCGAGCTCCTGTAGGTCCATTCCAATTCCATTGTCCGAGACGGTAATAGTCTTGGCCTCTTCGTCCAGCGTCACAGTGATGCGTGGTTCGAAGTTGAGAGTCTTGAAGGCATCGTCCGAAACCGTCAGGTACTTGAGCCTATCGATCGCATCCGATGCATTCGAAACCAGCTCGCGCAAGAAGACTTCTTTGTGCGAATAGAGCGAATGTGTTATGAGGTCGAGAAGTTGGTTGACCTCAGTTTTGAAGGTATAGCTTGGCATCTGAGAATCTCCTGAAAAGCAGATGTTGCGGTAGAAACCTGCAATTTAGTTATTCGTTTATAATATAGCAAATTTTTGGTCAAAGGTGAATTCGGGCGATGTTCGTTTTTTTGCTTGGCTACAAACGCAGAAGTCCGCGAATATCTCTTTTTGTGCGAATATCTCTTTTTCTGATCCCAAATAAAATGTCTTTTTGTTGATTTGATAGCTAACTCGATCAGCTCGATAAAGTACTACATTAATTGCTCAAAATTTGCGATAATTTATAGTTAAGGCAAGGAGAAAAGCAAAGTGCCAGAAGGCTTGCGTAGAATCAAAGAGAGAGAAAAGCGTTGGTATAGTCGTCTGGCGGAGGGTCTAGCAAGTTCTTTTATTGCTCTACAAGTTACACTAAGGCGCTTGCTTGCGTGGGGAAGGACTCGCGTAGTTTTTGCTATGATCCCACAAAGCGAAAGACCCTCTCGGAAGTTCGAGATTCGCCGTTTTTCTCTTTTGGCAATAGTCCTGACTATAGTGATCTGTATTGGAGCCGCAATCATTTCAATAGGGGCCTATAGTACAAAATCAGTAAAAGTAATCTCTCTGGAAGCGCAACTTTCCGATGCATATAGAAGTATCGATCGATTGCGCGAATCTAGCGAGAACCTACTATCGGAGACAGCTAAATTCGAGGAAAAGCTTGGGCAGGTAATAGAGATTGCGCAGAGCAAAGGAAAGCCCACAGTTCAGCAGAGTACAAGCGAAGAGATACTCAAGGTTGCAGGTTTGGATGATCCAATTTTGGGGCAGTTGTCCAATGATCCAGTGAGCCGGGATCTCTTAAAGCTCAACAATATCGCGGATACCTTGGAAAAGAGCCTAGGAGCGCTAGATGATATCGCGAAGATGCTTGCGAGCCAAAAGGACATAATGACGGAGGTGCCAAACATCTGGCCAATCAAGGGCAATCTTGGACACATAACCATGTATTTTGGACAGAATGAGAATCCTTTTTCTACGGGACAATGGTATTTGCACACGGGTATCGATATTTCAACTAACCGAATTGGAGATACGGTCCTTGCCACGGCAGACGGCAAGGTCATCGACATCCATTATGATTCTTCTTTGGGCAATTCCATCACGATCCAGCATAGCCATGGTTTTACGACACGATATGGGCACCTCCGAAGCTTTGCTGTTAAGAAAGGCCAGCGGGTCTCTCAAGGCGATGTAATCGGCTATCTTGGAAATACTGGGAAAACAACAGGGCCGCATCTACACTACGAGGTATATCTGGGTACAAGCCTTATCGATCCTCTGCGTTTTCTGAGTATACGCAAGGAGTACCATGAGTAGACGTGATTTTTCAGACTGTATGATAGGAGAGGGCGCTAAGGTAGATGGAACTATCGATGCTCCAGGCATGGTGCGCATCGATGGAGAATTCTCGGGTGATATAAAAAGCGCTGCTTCTGTGATAATCTCGAAAAATGCCATAGTTCATGCTCATATAAATGCTCGGCAGCTCTTGGTCGCAGGCATATTCACCGGTAGCGCAATTATCGAAGGGGGAGTGCGCTATGCAGAGACCGCTAGAATCGAAGCGGACTGCACGGGCAGATTTTTTGTCGTGGAAGCAGGAGCTCTAGTAAATGGGCAGTTTGCGCGCATAGATGCTGAGGATTAATACTGAGGAGCTACATAGGCATAAGGTCTGTGAGGCTGCAATGTTACGATATGCTTTATATCAGGAGTAAATAATGTCTATTGAATATAATGATCATGAGCTACCTGAAGATATACTCGATATCCTTGGGGAGGAGGAGTTCGAAAGCCCTAAGGCATTGAAGCCAAAGCCAAAAGATACCGAGAATTTGCCTCAGCCTATTTACCGACTAAAGACTTTGCATTCGAATGAGACTTTTCATGCCTATTATGTATCGTTGGACAATAATGAACATTTTATGACTCTATGCGAACTAGAGGCCGCTCTAGCAGGCCCGCGTCAGGCAAATCATGACACTTCGCCTTCTGAAGAGGTCTGGAATTGCAAGCATGGCGCGGCTAGTGCTGTCGCGGAGGCTCTTCAAGCGGAGGCCATTCAAGAAGAGGCTATTAAAGCAGAGTCCATCCAAGAAGAAGCCATTCAAGAAGAGGGTATTCAGGGAGAGGTTATTCAAGCAGATGCTATTCATGCGAAGAGCGAGATCATTCCCAATCGAGCGCTTGTCATATCGCCCACTAAGTATGGGAAGGATTTAGTGATGGTGCTTGGAGTGGTGCACGATCTCTCCATGGTGAATGCAGATGAACTGGTAGCGATCGAAAGACCAGCTACTGTCGATGATTTCAGGCGCTACCTGGATAATCTGGAGCATGAAGAAGAAACTTTCGCTAAATGCAGGGAATGCATAGAAGCCCACAATCTTCCAATGAAGCTTATCTCGGCTCATTGTCTTTTGGAGGATAGTAAGATCCTGTTTTTCTTTACCGCCGAGAGTCGGGTGGATTTTCGCGATCTCGTTAAGGATTTGGTTGGAATTTTCCATGCGCGCATCGAGCTAAGACAGATTGGAGTCAGGGATGAGGCTCGCGTTACAGGAGGCGCAGGGGTCTGTGGGCGCATTCTCTGCTGCCATGGCCTTTCGGATAAGCTCAATCCTGTATCGATTAAGATGGCAAAAGATCAGAATCTTTCTCTGAATTCGGTCAAGATTTCGGGCCCATGCGGAAGACTTCTCTGCTGTCTGAGCTATGAGCACCAATTCTACAGAGATGCTCGCCGTGAGCTGCCAAACGAAGGCGTCCGCTTCACCTACGATGGAACTCTATTCAAGGTTATCGAAGTCAATGCGCTTCTGAACAAGATTCGGATCTCTGGAGAAGATGGTCGGATCCTGGATATGGATGCAGCCAGGTTAAAGTACCTGGATGGCCACTGGACGGTCATCGAAGAAGATGACTAAAGAAAACTAAAAGAAGTTAACTAAGCGGAGATAGTATTCCTAATCCACAATTTTTATGTGCAGCTCTTTGAGCTGGCGTTCATCGACTTCATTTGGGCATTGATCCATTGGGCTCATTGCAAAGGAGTTCTTTGGGAAAGCGATTACTTCTTTGATAGAGGTTTCGCCAGCCATGACCATTACTAGCCTATCGAAGCCTGGCGCTATGCCGCCATGGGGCGGCGGGCCATACTTGAAGGCTTCGAGCAAAAAGCCGAATTTTTGCTGGGCTTCTTCGTCGGTGAGGCCAACTATATGAAAGATTCGCTTCTGCAGCTCGGGGTCATGGATACGGATCGATCCTGAGGCAACTTCATAGCCATTCAGCACTAAGTCATATAGGTCGCCCTTGACCGAGCCCGGGTCGGCTTCGAGAGTCTCATGGTACTGAGCCTGGGGCATTGTGAACATGTGATGGGCGGCTTGCCAACGATTTTCTTCTTCGTTCCACTCAAAGAGAGGAAAATCGACTATCCAAGCAAATGCAAATACTTCGGGATCGCAGAGACCTAAGTCTTTGCCAAGCTGGCTTCGCACGGCTCCAAGAGCGCTGCAGGCGATATTCTTTTTGCTATCTGCTACTATCAGGATAAGGTCGCCTGCTTTAGCGCCAAGCCCTTGCACCACACGCGAGTGGTCCGCAAAAAACTTAGAGACGCCGCCTTCAAGAGTGGCGCTCTCGCTCACTTTCATCCAGGCAAGGCCGTGAGCCTTGTATACTTTTGTTTTGGCGTCGAGTTCTTCTAGTTGCCGACGGGAATAGTCGGCCTTATCTGGAACCACTAAGGCTTTGACTGCACCGCCCTCATTTAAGGCGCTGTGGAAAGCTTGGAAGCTGCAAGAGTCATCCACAAAGGGAGCAAAATCGATAAGCTCCATACCGAAACGCAGATCGGGCTTATCGGTTCCAAAGCGATCCATCGCGTCTTCATAGGACAATCGCACAAACTGCTTTGGTAATTCTACGCCGAGCGTCTTTTTGAAGAGATGCCCCATCATGCCTTCCACAAGGCTAAGCACATCATCCCTAGTTACAAAGCTCATCTCTATATCGATTTGGGTAAACTCGGGTTGACGGTCGCCTCGAGAATCTTCGTCCCTATAGCACCGAGCGAGCTGAAAATATTTATCGAAGCCCGACATCATAAGTAGCTGTTTATAGAGCTGAGGAGACTGAGGGAGGGCATAGAATTTGCCTGGATATAGCCGCGAAGGCACAAGGTAATCTCGTGCGCCTTCAGGTGTGGAGCGAATGAAAGTAGGTGTCTCTATTTCGTAGAAGCCTTTGCCAACAAGGTATTCGCGCACCGCAAAAGCCGCTTCGTGTCGCAGGCGAATCTTTCTCTGCATCGAGAACGAGCGAAGGTCGAGATATCGATAGGTAAGGCGCATATCTTCCTTGGCGTCGGTTTGTTCATCGATCATGAAAGGGAGAGAAGAGCAGCGCGAAAGAATCTGAATATTCTCTGCTTTTACCTCTATTTCCCCAGTGGGCATTGAAGGGTTTACCATAGTATCTGGGCGAGGCCGAACCATACCGCGGATCGAAACGCAGTACTCCATCTTTAGTTCGCTGGCTATATCCAGGAGCTCTTGGGCAGAGTCCACATCTACCACCACCTGCGTGACTCCATAGCGATCGCGAATGTTGATGAATGTAATGCCGCCATGATCGCGCTTGCGATGCACCCATCCATTGAGCACTACAGTTTTTCCTATGTGTGCGGCGCGAAGCTCGCCACAAGTGACCGTTCGCTGTTCGAATTGCATATTGCGCCTATTCTATATCGGGGCATAAACATGGGCAAGATGGACTATACATGAAGGTGCTCCGAATCAATGCGGGAATGGCTGTCTCTTTTGTGATGGCCAATTACCATGTATAATAATTTGAAGCCATTTTTTGGCTTTTGTAGTTTTTGAATTTTGAAGAAGAGGAGGCTTACGATGAAGAGATTCTATGTTTTTGGATTGATCCTGCTCATTCTAGTGCCAGCTAGCTTTGCGGCGCCAAAATCGAAAGTCAAGATAGCGCTGATCGTCGAATCAACAGTGGATGACAAGGGCTGGTGCCAATCTATGCACGATGCTATCACCGCGGTACAGAAGAAATATGGTCCATCTCTAATCGAATACAACTACAGCGAGAAGATGAAGCCCGTCGATGCGGGCTCTGCAGCTCGCCAGTACGTGGCCAAAGGCTTCGATATCATCATAGGACATGGAGCTCAGTATAATAACGTTATCCTCGAAATGGCAGAGGAATTTCCAAGGACGACCTTTGCATTTGGAACATCAGGGGAGATTGGCCCAAAAAATGTCTTTACCTACATGCCCCAAAGCGAAGAAACAGGCTATGTAAACGGCGTTATAGCTGGTTTAGTGACCAAGACAAACATAATAGGGATCGTAGGGCCAGTCGATGGTGGTGACGCAGCGCGCTATAATAGGGGCTTTATCCTTGGCGTGCGGTCTGTAAACCCCAAGGCACAGGTACAGGTTGCCTATACGGGCAGCTTTGGCGATTTCGTCAAGGCAGCCGAGCTCGCCCATACGCAGATAAAAGCAGGGGCAGATGTGCTCACCGGTTCTGCGCAGCAGGCGCTAGGTGCTCTCAGAGCAGTTGCGGAGTACAAAGACAAGGCTGTTTGGTGGCTTGGTCAGGACACAATGCAGTTAACGATTCCGGAGAGTTACAAGGTAATTGCGGCAGGTGGCTATGCTTATGAGCCTGTTGTCGAACTGTTCATAGATAAACGCCAGGCAGGTATTCTAGGCGGAGAATGCATACCTCTCAGTTTTATAAATGGCGGCTTTGTCTATCAGTTCAACGACAAAGTGGGACCAGTGCTTAGCCCAGAAGTCAGAAAAGCCGCTGAGAAAGCTAAGGCCGACATAACTAGCGGGAAATTAACCATTCCCTGGAAGGATGTGAAATAGATCGAATAGCGGCTCTATATTGTCATGAGCAAGCCGCAGAGAAAACTCATTCCAGGGGTTGTGAATGACCAAAGTAAAAGACAAGATTTATTCTCTAGAATTAAAGGGCATTACTAAGCGTTTCCCTGGGGTTCTTGCCTGTGATTCCATCGATCTCTGCATTGGAGAAAACGAAATACTCGCCATAGTGGGAGAGAACGGCGCAGGCAAGACCACTCTTATGAATATTCTCATGGGGCTGTATCAGCCAGATGAAGGCGAGATTCGCATCAATGGAAGAATGATCCGTTTTCGCACGCCTAATGATGCCTTTGCAGCTGGGATTGGAATGGTACATCAGAATTTTATGCTGGTACCGAACATGACGGTAGCAGAGAATGTAGCACTTGGCTCCAAGGATTTTCATAAATTCTTAAAGCTCGACCTGGCTGGAGCGAAAAAACGCATTAGAGAGGTATCCGAGCGCTTTGGTCTACCCGTCCAGCCCGATACCTATGTTTGGCAGCTTTCGGTTGGTGAACAGCAGCGAGTAGAGCTTATCAAGACTCTTTGTTTTGGAGCCCGATTTCTCATTCTCGATGAACCGACAAGCGCGCTTACACCTCAGGAAACCGAGGAGCTTATTGTTCTTCTCAAACGAATGGCTCAGGAGATGTCGATTATCTTTATTAGCCACAAGCTTGCCGAGGTTACCGCCCTTTCGGATAAGGTGGTCATCCTTCGCCATGGTAGAGTGGTCTTCTCAGGGACCACATCAGAGCATACCCCTTCGGGCCTTGCGGCGCTTATGACAGGACATGAGGTCGTTTTGCCCAAGAACGAGAGCAGCGAAGAATGTGGAGATGTATGTTTCGAGCTAGAGAATGTCTATGCCAAGTCCGATCGTGGATATATGGCACTCGATGGAGTTAGTTTTTCCATTCGACAGGGCGAAATCTTGGGGCTTGCCGGTGTGTCGGGCAATGGACAGAAGGAACTCGCCGAGGCGATAGCCGGGCTCAGAAAAATCGAATCGGGCCGTATCAGTCTTTTTGGAAAAGACTTGACGAAT
>JAKJFY010000061.1:0-7949 GCA_022704665.1 Spirochaetota bacterium
TTCAGGATCGTGCGCAAAGACGTGCGCAGGAATATGGTGCAGGCCTCAGCAGCGGTAGTGACGTAACGGTTTACGCCAATTATCACGAGATGCTGGCCAAAGAAAAACCTGATATCTGCGCTATCGCGACAGAGTCGGGATATCACCCAAGAATCGCCATCGATTGCCTTGAGGCGGGGAGCCATGTTATCTGCGAAAAGCCAATGGCACTTTCTACTCATGATGCAGATGCAATGATCGATGCGGCTCGGCGCAACAATAGAAAGCTCGCGGTATGTTTTCAGAACAGGTTCAATGCGCCAGTACAGCGCGCGCGGACTGCGCTTGAAGCAGGTCGCTTTGGGAAGATGCTGCACGGCATGGTTCAGGTACGGTGGAATAGGGATGCGGACTATTATGCACAGGCGCCTTGGCGCGGCACCTGGGATCTCGATGGCGGAACGCTCATGAACCAGTGTACCCATGGGATTGATCTATTGCAGTGGATGATGGGCGAAGACGCGGTGCGCGTGCAGGCTGCAACACGGCGCTTTTTGCGGCCTATTGAGGCTGAGGATTTTGGTGCAGCGATCGTCGAGTTTGCAAGCGGCGCAGTGGGCATTATTGAAGGAAGCGCCGATGTATTCCCCAAGAACCTCAATGAGACACTCTCGCTCTTTGGGGAGAAGGGCACGGTGGTCATCGGTGGGCTCGCGATCAATAAAATTGAAACCTGGCGTTTTGCCGATGCAACAACAGTAGGCGATACCGAAGAGAAAGTGCTCGATCCGAACGCGAAAGACCCTCCCACTGTGTATGGCTTTGGCCACACTGCGCTCTATGCCGATTTTCTCGACGCACTCGAACAGGATCGCGAGCCACTTGTAAACGGCGAAGCAGGCAAAAAAGCGCTCGAAATCATTCTTGCGGTCTACAAAAGCCAAAAAACGGGCCAGCCAATGACCCTGCCGATTGAGTTCTCTACGTCTGAAATGAAAGGGGCATTCTAGTGCTCTCTTTATTGAGCGTAGTGGGGGCGCGGCCACAATTCATCAAAGCTGCGGTTGTATCGCGGCTTATTCGCAGCAGTCAATATCACGACACAATACATGAATGCCTCGTGCATACTGGCCAGCACTACGACGACAATATGTCGGCAGTATTCTTTCGGGAGATGGAAATACCTGAACCCGACATAAACCTTCAAATAGGTTCTGGTACCCATGGAGCCATGACCGGCGCAATGCTTATGCAGCTTGAGCGCGTCATGATGGAGCAAAAGCCGGACGCTGTGCTGGTGTATGGCGATACGAATTCCACACTTGCAGGGGCCTTGGCGGCTTCAAAACTGCACATCCCTGTGGTGCATGTCGAGGCAGGGTTACGCTCTTTTATGATGGCAATGCCAGAAGAACAAAATCGCATCATCGCCGATAGGCTCTCCACCGTGTTGTTTTGCCCTACAAAGACAGCGATAGGCAATCTCACGCATAAAGGAATCCCGTTTGCGCAGCCAGTCTTACCAAATGCAGATGAGAAAGCGGTCCTTCTCTCTGGCGATGTCATGCTCGACGCATCGCTGTATTACCGTCAGAAGCAAAAAGCTATGCTCCTGAATTCGTCGTTTGCGCACCTCATAGAACGGCCTTTCTATCTTGCGACCTTGCATCGCGCAGAGAACACTGATGATCCAGCGCGGCTCGCAGCAATTGTGAAAGCGCTGAATAAGTTCGATACACTCCCTGCAGTTTTGCCGCTTCATCCTCGGACTAGGAAAATCATCTCCCAAGAAGGGCTTGAGTTTGCAGCCCACATCCACATCATCGATCCGGTGGGCTATTTCGATATGCTTACACTAGAAGATCGATGTCAATTCGTGGTGACTGATTCAGGTGGTGTACAGAAAGAAGCATATTTCTTTGGTAAGCCATGTATTACGCTGCGCGATTCAACAGAATGGGTAGAGCTTGTGCAGCATGGCTGGAATATGCTCGTCGGTGCAAATACCGAAAAGATTCTTGCCGCACTACAATCAATGCCACGTTACGGCGAATCAGTACAGCTTTATGGTGATGGACACGCAAGCGAATTCATCGTAAAAACGTTACTCAATATCTTTTCAGAAGAAGGCTGATATGCAAGTTCCTTTTTATACGCCAGTACGCGAATATCATGCGCGCAAAGCGGAATTCGACCATGCCGTAAAGCAAGTTTTTGAGAACGGAGATTTTATCCTGGGCGAGGATGTTGCGGCTTTTGAAGAAGAGGCGGCGTCCTGGCTTGGTGCAAAGTATGCGGTCGGTGTCGCCTCCGGTTCTGATGCGCTCGTCATTGGCAGCGATATTCTTGAGTTCCGCAATGGTGCTGAGGTGCTCACGCCCACATATACATTTTTTGCATCCGCATCGTGCCTTGCGCGCCTTGGAGCAACGCCAGTCTTTGTCGACATGGATGAAGAAACGCTCAATATGGACATGAACCAGGCAGCGCAAAAGGTCAATCCTCGAATAAAAGGCATTATTCCCGTCCACCTTTTCTTGCAGCCCACGCCATTACAAGAGGTAATGGACCTTGCCCGTGCGAATAATCTCAAAGTACTGGAGGATGCGGCAGAAGGCTGGGGTATGGAATCGCTTGTGGATGGAGCATGGAAAAAGGCAGGCACCGTGGGCGATATCGGTATTTACTCATTCTTTCCGACAAAGACCTTAGGAGCCTATGGCGATGCAGGTCTCATGGTCACCGATGATGAAGCATTATACCGCAAAATAAAGATGTACCGAGTGCATGGTACTTCGGCGAAGTACCATCATGAATATATTGGGTATAACTCTCGGCTCGATACCTTGCAAGCAGCAATCTTAGGAGTCAAGCTCACCACCACAGAGACGGCTGTTGCGGCGCGTGCACGCCACGCAGCACACTATACCGAGCGGCTGAGCGCAATTCCGGGTGTGCGAGTACAAAGTGTACGCAGTGATGCGAAACCAGTCTATTACGTCTATAACATCCTTGTGCCGCAGCGCGATGCACTTGCCAGCTACCTCAAAGAAAGAGGCATAGGCACCACAATTTATTATCCGAAACCACTGCACCTTCAGCCGTGCTTTGCCTACCTTGGGTATAAAGAAGGCGACTTTCCTGTTGC
Source organism: Spirochaetota bacterium (assembly GCA_022704665.1). Lineage (GTDB taxonomy): Bacteria > Spirochaetota > Spirochaetia > Treponematales > Rectinemataceae > Rectinema. Next base: position 3,128 of record JAKJFY010000061.1, read on the forward strand.
AGAGCGCATCTGCAAAGAAATCTTGGCACTTCCGATGTACCCAGAGCTTACGGATGATGAAGTGGACTATGTGTGTGATACCATAAGAGAATTCTTTATCCAATAAAAGGAAGCAAAGCTAGTATGGACTTTACCTTTGAGAACTACAAAAATATCCTACTTGAGCTCAAAAAGGATTTCATTTTCAAGAATTTTGACGATTACAGCGAAAAGGGCGCAGTATTTTTACGCCACGATGTGGATGTTTTTCCCGAAAATATATCCGCTATTTCTGATATTGAGATGGAGTGTGGCATTCGGTCAACCTTTTTTGTGCTTTTTGACTCTGAATTCTACAATGTGCTTACGCCAAGAATCCTCAAGATTATTTCAACTGTTGCCCAGAATGGTTTTGCAATCGGACTCCATATCGATGCTTCGCAATTTGGTAGCCTTGAGGAGCTAATGCTGGACATTATTCGGAAATATGAGTATTTCAGGAACTATATCTCCTTGCAAAGGATTGTTTCCTTTCACAGGCCAATGAAAGAGCTTTTCACCAACATCATTATTCCAGACTTTATAAATACCTACGAAGATCGATTCTTTCGCACTATTAGGTACTATTCTGATTCGAATCGTAGAGCATTTTATGAAGTGCTAAAACCCGATGTTAACCTAGACTCGTCAAGAAGTATTCAACTTGTTACTCATCCTTTTTGGTGGGATGTAGAGAACCTTGACCTACAGTCATTGGCATTTCGATTAGAATCAATGCATCGGAGGAGACTTGAGGAATCTTTGGGAAATAATATAGCGCTCTATAATGGATTCTTTGGACAGGAAAATGGGAGGCCAAGATGAAACTTAGGTTCTTTATCTCTACTGAGGAGATCTCTCAATCTGTAGGTATTGCGTTCACAGGTAAGAGCATTTCTGTGTTCGAGGTGGTACCCTATACAGAATTGAAAGGGGGGAGTCTCTTTTTCATTGATAAAGCCTCAAGTACAATGTCTTGCACGCTGAATGGAATTGATGGTGCTATTCTGATTATAAATAGTCAATATACAGAGTACTTTGATATCAATTCGTTACAGAAGAATAATGCACTTTGCCTAGACCCGAATCCGAAGTACTGCTTTGCAAAAGTGATGAAATTCATCGAGAATAAGATGGACAGAGAATACGACCGATATTCATACAAGTTCTCTCAGGGTTCCAGTATCGGCGAAGATGCTCGTATAGGAGATGGCACAATTATCGAGCCTGGCTGCTTTATAGATCACGGCGTGAATATTGGTAGGGAATGCACTATCCGTGCAGGGGCTATAATACGTAGGAACTCTGATATCGGCGACTATGTGACAGTAAGAGAGAATTCTGTTGTTGGAGGCGCAGGCTTTGGCGTGGTGAAGGACAACGAAGGACACAACTACAAAATCCCTCAACTTGGTGGGGTTAAGGTTGGGGATCTTGTCGAAATAGGTGCATTCAATACGATCGTATCTGGTACTATAGAGCCAACTACTATTGGTTCTTACTCGAAAATGAGTGATCATATTCATGTCGCTCACAACTGCAAAATAGGCCAAAACTGCATAATTACAGCTTGCGCTGAGATTAGTGGAAGTGTAACTATTGGTGATGATGTCTACGTGGGACCTAATGCTTCCCTCATGAATAAGATTAGCGTCGGTGACAGAGCCTTGATTGGTTTGGGCGCTGTTGTTACTAAGAACGTTGCACCTGATGCAGTAATCGCTGGAAATCCTGCGGATTCGATAGAAAAACTCAAAGAAGAAAGGGAGCTATTTAGGCAGATTATCCAAGAACACGTTACTAGCAAGAAGTGATTAGTATGACTAGTTATTCGGACAAGAAAAGGGTGCTGAGACAAATGATCGAAGAGTCGATTTTTATACACGAATCAAGCTATGTTGAAGAAGGTGCAAGAATTGGTTCAGGTACGAGGATATGGCATTTTTGTCATATATCAAAAGGAGCCGAGATAGGAAGACAATGTAGGATAGGGCAGAATGTTTATGTAGGGAGCAATGTGCGAATTGGGGATCGAGTCAAGATTCAGAACAATGTGTCAGTATATGATGATGTTATTATTGAAGATGATGTCTTTTGTGGGCCTTCTATGGTCTTTACGAATGTCATCAATCCTCGCGCTTTTATTGAGCGGAAGCAGGAGTATAAAAAGACAATTGTGCGAAGAGGTGCTTCCATAGGAGCCAATGCAACGATTGTCTGTGGCGTTACGTTAGGCACGTATTGTTTTGTTGGGGCAGGCAGTGTGGTGACCAAAGATGTGCCAGACTATGCGCTTGTCTATGGCAGTCCCGCACGTCAGCATGGCTGGGTATGTACCTGTGGTGTAAAACTTAATCAAGATTTGACTTGTCCAAAATGCGGCAAGAAGTATAGACAAGCTGAGAAAGGAATCGAGGCAATCAATGAGTAGTCAGGAATTATTGAGCAAAATTGAAAAGAACGAGGCAATTGTTGGGATTATCGGCCTTGGCTATGTTGGTCTTCCGCTTGCAGTGTGTTTCGCAAAGAACGGGATCAAGGTTCTAGGAGTTGAGAAGAGCGAAAAGAAGGTCTCTTCTGTGAATGAAGGACAGAACTACATTCAGGATGTCGATGATGAAGTTCTAAAGTCATGTGTGCACCAAGGAACGCTTTCGGCAACCACTGATACATCACGTATCCATGAATGCGATGCACTCATCATCTGTGTACCGACGCCGCTTGATCATTTTAAAAAGCCTGATATGAGCTTTGTCGAGTCGGCGTGTATCGATATCGGTCGGAATATGAAAAAGGGTGTGTTCATTAGCCTCGAAAGCACTACGTACCCTACAACAACCGAAGACGTCGTAAAGCCCATTGTGCAGCGTGAGTCGGGCTTTAAAGAGGGCGAAGATTTCTGGCTCTGCTTTAGCCCCGAGCGCGTTGATCCAGGCAACAAGAGCTACAAGACCGAAAACACACCGAAGGTGGTGGGAGGGCTAGGAGAAGAAGCACAAAAGATTGCGCTTGCGCTTTATGGGAAGGCCATTCAGAAGCTCTATCCCGTGAGTTCCCCGCGCGTCGCCGAGATGGTGAAGATCCTCGAGAACACCTATCGGCTTGTCAATATAAGTCTCATCAACGAGCTTGCACTATTAGCGGGGAAGATGAATATCAATATCTGGGAAGTGATTGAAGCAGCCAAATCAAAGCCCTATGGCTTTCAAGCCTTCTATCCCGGTCCTGGTATTGGCGGGCACTGCATTCCGCTAGATCCTTTTTATCTCGAACACGTCGCTAAGGGGCTCAACTTCGACCTGACGATGATCGACGCAGCGGGCAGAATCAACAGTCTCATGCCCTACCGGATGATGAACAAGATTGCCTATGCCCTGAACCGGCAGGTCAAGCCCATGAACGGCTCGACTATTCTGTTCTTGGGGGTGGCGTACAAGGCGGAAATCGACGATGCACGGGAAAGCCCCGCGCTGCTGGTGATGGAAGAGTGTGCCAAAAAGCGAGCAAATGTGCTCTACTACGATCCCTATATCCCAGAAGTTGTAGATGAACATGGCAAAAAATGGACAGCCGTCGCGCTCACCGATGAACTTTTAGAGAGTGCTGATTGTGTTGTATTTACGACAGCCCATTCGTGCTTTGATGTGGAGCATATTGTTGAGAAGGCAAGGTTGGTGGTTGATCTCAAGAATATGATAAAAAGAGTGAACATTGAAAATGGCAAGGTTTTCAAACTATAGATGATATTTGGTAACGCTTAATGCATAGCAGCTGATCCCTATCATATTGCAATCCGTCGGTTGCCTTTACAGACAGCAGATTTCCTGGATAGAGGCGCAAATGATGTTACGGTAGTTTCCGCGAGCGAGCAGGCAATCTTCAAAGAAAGAATTCGATCAATTCTGTTAAAAGAATTACTGGTGGCCTGCCGATTCTTGTTAAGCAGAGAATGAATGGGTTCAAGTGATATCATAGGAGTGAAGTGTTCCCCCGCTTTTCGGGCCAATTATGCACTTAATTTCTGCCGGACTTCTGCAGGCGTCACATAGCCTAAAGCCATGTGTGGCCGTGTTTCGTTATAATGCCGAATCCAATCAGCAATAGCATTATACCCATCATCAAATGATGCAAATTCTCTTTGCCAGACAAGTTCCTCCTTGATGCTCCTGAAGAATCGCTCAATCATCCCATTCTGCTGGGGTGTATAGGGCGTGATGTATTCTTGAAAAAGCCCATATTTTGTCATTGTTTCATGAAAACGCTTGGAACCAAATACAAGACCATTATCCGATCGAATGATAAGCCCAGTACTTTTAGGCGCAATATGCTGCTGCAGTAATGCATCTTCCAATGCTCCTGCGCAGAACCCCGCACTCCCACAGCGAGTAAAACGCCAGCCTACAAGGTAACGGTCACAACAATCAATCAAAGCAACAAGGTGACACCAGCCGTCCTTCCTTGTGAAAATATGCGTCATATCAACTGCCCAACGATGATTGAGAAGCGGCGTATCACTCCTTAAGCCTTTTACCCGTGGTCGGTAACCAGAAGGACGCTTTATGCATTGCCAGCCATTCATCTTGATAATCCTATGGATCCGTTTGCGATTATAGGCAATGCCTTCTTCTTTCCGTAGGGGTTCCTGAAGAACTCGCTTTCTGGTTTTTCAAGCAGCAAATGGTAACCACATCTGCTCTCTTACTACTCTTTTGACCATCTTGAATAGGATATCCACCAGAGCCACAAAGAAGGCCTTCACCTTCTTCCGGTACAACACCATGAGGTTCATCACCAAGAACACCAA
>JAKJFY010000062.1:0-3777 GCA_022704665.1 Spirochaetota bacterium
TGCGGTGGTCCTCATGTTTCGCATACTGGCGAGATAGGAAAATTCAAGATAATCAAGGAACAGTCCTCGAGTGCTGGAGTGCGGCGTATCTACGCTGTGCTGGAATAGGTCCATGCTTATTCCGGTCTCATTTTTTTGAGAGCCTGGACTGCTACGCGGTCATCCTCTGGAACAAGGCGCAAAAACCACGAGCCTTCGCATTTAACCCTTTGCCACCATACTTCGCGTATAGCTTCTTCAAGGAGCGACTTTAAGCGCCATGCCTCTTCGTCATAATCCATATCTTGCTGACAAAATATATACTTTCCTATGTCGAGCGAGAATAATGATGCCCTTTCGAGATTCGGATTCTTTGGACCTTCGGTTTCTGAATATTTGCTGTCTGCCAAGCGGTATACTGCGGATGGCTCGAGCTTGTCAAAAAGCTTAGGTCCATCATCGGTCATTGTGGAAAGACCTTCCTCTTCAAACTCCAACAGCAGTTCAGACTTACAACAGAGAATATCCGACAGAGTTTTTGCTTCGATAATTCGAGGCTCTTCAATAAAGATATAGTCGAGACTTCGGCATAGATGCAGAATTCTAAGTTCGATTTCCATAGGCGCATTCTCAAATTCTTTAGCTATTATTGTCAAGAGAGAAGCCAAGTACAAGTATCAATAGAGAAACATGATCATGCATATACACATATACCGCCCAAAGGTTTCATGAAGAGCTTATTCAAAGGCTATTCAAATAGTGTCGGGGTACACGACAATTTTATGCATGAGCCGCTAGATATTCTGCTGGAAATCTTCTGAAATTGGTGATAGACTGATTCGAAATGTCCTTGCTTGATCAAATTTCAGGACCGGCCGACCTGCAGGGCTTATCTATGCCCGATTTGCGGCGTCTCTCACAGGAAATTCGGCTTAGAATAATTGAGACTGTGCAGCGCAATGGCGGTCATCTTGCATCGAATCTGGGAGTCGTTGAGCTTACTATCGCGCTTCATCGAGTATTTCAATCGCCATACGATGCAATAGTCTGGGATGTTGGGCATCAGTGCTATTCTCATAAGATTTTGACAGGTCGTGCAACACGGTTCGTAACCCTTCGGAGAAAAGGGGGTTTATCAGGGTTCCCCAAGCGAAAAGAGAGCAAGCATGACATCTTCGACACGGGGCATTCTTCTACAGCCATCTCTTCCGCTCTTGGGCTTCTTCAAGCTCGCCTGAGCACAGGCCATGCTGGCAGAGTGATTGCAGTTGTAGGCGATGGGGCCCTTACCGCTGGGCTTTCGATGGAAGGACTCAGCAATGCAGGTCAATTGGGTTTGCCTCTAATCATTGTCCTGAATGACAACCGAATGTCTATCTCTCACTCTGTGGGCTCGATGTCGAGATATCTTTCGAAGCTGTCGGCGTCGGTACGATACCAGTCATTGCGCTCGCGTGTAGATGCGACGGTTCTGAGAATACCTCGCATTGGAGAGGCGCTATTTTCCCTTATAAATAGAACCAAGCGAGCCATAAAAGCCATTTTTTTCAAAGAAAATCTATTCGTTGATTATGGATTCGAGTACGTTGGGCCTATCGATGGGCACAATCTTGTCTCATTGATAAATGCTTTTGAGCATGTCCGCAAGCTGAATAGGCCAGTCGTTGTCCATGTAGTGACAAGGAAAGGAAAAGGACTCGAAAAGGCAGAAGAGGATCCGGAGAGTTTCCATGGCTTAGGTCCAGCCTGCCCCGACATACCGGGATCAGGAACGGCCAGCCATGGAGATAGTTTTACATCTTGTTTTGCCAATGCTCTAATAAGATGTGCCGAAAAAGAACCGCGCATGGTTGCGATAACTGCTGCCATGTCTTCGGGCACTGGGGTTTCAAGGCTCGCAGAGCGCTATCCCAATAGGGTCTATGATGTTGGCATTGCGGAACAGCATTCAGTGGCATTTGCCGCAGGTCTTGCGCAAGGTGGTCTGCGGCCAGTGGTAGCGGTGTATTCTACTTTTATGCAGAGAGCGCTCGATCAGGTGTTCCAGGAAGTAGCGCTGGCTAAACAGCCAGTGTTGTTTGCACTCGATCGAGCTGGAGCCGTTGGCGAAGATGGCGAGACTCATCAGGGGATCTACGATATTGCACTCTTTAAATCAATGCCGAATCTATTGTTCTTTGCTCCCGCGGATGGCCAGGAATTATCAGCCTTCATGGATATGGCTCTTACTCTTGATATGCCTTGCATGATGCGATATCCCAAGGCTTTCTCACCTTCTCCGACTCTTCCAATAGCACCGCTTGAGATTGGAAGAGGGGTTTTTATGCGCGAGCATGAGGATGCAAGAATACTTATATTGGCTGTTGGACCACTCTCATATATTGCGGCCGAGGTATCGGATGAACTAGAGACAAAAGGGATCGTTGCGGATGTCTACAATGCCCGATTCATATCTCCGATCGACGAAGAATACCTTGTCGATATCTGTTCTCGATATGATGGAGTCTTGACAATCGAGGATGGAGTACTGACTGGCGGTCTTGGGGAGTCTGTAGCGGGAATACTCATGCGTAAAGGCATACAGATCAAAATCTCATCTCTGGGTTTTAGTTCGATACCGCCTTCTCAAGCAACCAGAGAAGAGCTTCTTTCGAGCGCAGGCCTTGATAGAAAAGGAATACAAAAAGCTCTGTACGAGCTATCAGATCTCTTCGATCTCTCAAAGCAGCAATTAGCAAAAGGAATCCCAGCGGACTTGTCTGGAACTATATCTGCTCCTAGTGAGATGCAGCATGCGCATTAGCGCAAATAGAACGCAGGTGAAACATAATCTGAACAAGATAAGACTTCCGAATGGACGCTCTCTCGATCTTGGCAGAGCACCAGAACATTTGCCCTGCATTATGGGTATAGTCAATATTACGCAGGACTCCTTTTTCGAAGGCAGTAGAAGACCTGAGCCGATAGCCGCAATAGACACAGCCCTCGATATGATAAGGCAGGGTGCCTCTATTATAGATTTTGGTGCCGAGTCTACGAGACCAGGTTCTAGGGAAATCGATTCCGAAGAAGAGCTATCAAGAGTTCTGCCTGTGCTCGAAGGCTTTAGAGCCGCAAGCGATTCTGTAGTCTCGGTCGACACACGTCACCCCAGAGTCGCAGAAGCCGCACTTGCTGCTGGAGCAGACATAATCAATGATATCGAAGCATTGCAAAGGCCAGGCATGGCTGAAGTCGTTGCAAGAGGCAGAGCGGCAGTGATTCTCATGCATATGCAAGGAACACCCCAGAACATGCAACAAAACCCTTCCTATGAAAACTGCCTCGAAGAAGTCCGCTCTTTCCTTGAAGGTGCCGCTGACTACGCTATCGATGCTGGTATATCTCCAGACGCGATAATCCTCGATCCAGGTATAGGGTTTGGTAAGCTCAAGGAGCACAATATTGCACTTTTGCAGGGTATTAAACGCATAGCTTCGCTTGGTTATCCTGTTCTGATTGGCCTTTCTCGTAAACGACTCATAGGAGAACTGACTGGTAAGGATGTCGCCGATCGGCTCGCGGGCAGTCTAGGCGCAGCTTTAGCAGCTTGGCTAAATGGCGCTCAGATTCTTAGAGTACACGATGTAGCAGAAACTTTGGACGCGTTTCGAGCCTTTCATGAGGTTATACAATGAATGTGCCGACTTTTATCGAATTTTTTACTGTATATGTGCGGCCCGTGCTCGATGTCGGCATTCTTGCTTTTCTTATTTACAAGACCTATCAGCTTCTTGTAATGACCGATGCGGTCTATCT
>JAKJFY010000062.1:3792-7779 GCA_022704665.1 Spirochaetota bacterium
GATTCTTCTCGCCATATATGGGATATCTTTTTTTCTAAAGCTCTCTACAGTCACATGGATCATGAATATACTAGCTCCAGGATTGGTGATAGGTCTTGCTATTATACTTCAGCCCGAACTCAGGCGGATTTTCATTCAAATTGGACGCCAATCGATTTTCGGAAGAAAATCTATGGCTCGCAGTTCTTGGATTGAGGCCGCAGTATCTGCTTCTGTCTATCTTGCGGAAAAAAGGCGCGGGGCAATAATCGTCATGGCCCGAAAAGTAGGTCTAGCCTCTTACATCGAAAAAGGTATTCCACTCGACGCAATCATCTCTACCAGCTTGCTTATATCCGTGTTCGAACACGACAACCCATTGCATGATGGCGCTGCGATCATCTCGCAGGGCAGGCTCGCAGCAGCGGGCTGCTTTCTTCCTCTTTCCGATCAGCAAGAAATTCGCAAGACTTTTGGCTCAAGGCACAGAGCCGCGCTTGGCATTGCCGAAGAATCCGATGCGGTTGTACTTGTAGTCTCTGAAGAAACCGGAACTCTCTCTCTCGCTTATGATTCAAAGCTGTATTATGATCTTTCTTCCGAGGAAGTTCTGGAACGCCTTCATATTCTCTTCTCAGAGCGAAATCTGAGAAAAGAAGGAAATGAGGTCGCCAATGAGCCTTGATTCCAAGATTTCAAAATTGCTGGAGAATTGGCCCGCCAAGGTCATCTCTCTTGTCATGGCAATTTTTATTATGTTTCTTTACAACCTCACCCGGCTCGAGCAGCGTGTCATAATAGTGCCGCTAAATATCTCGGAAGGGCACAGCTATGTGCCTGCTACAGAATATCCAAAGACTATCCGCGTGATAATTCGAGGTGAGCGTGATCAAATCTATAGAGTAAGGGAGTCGGATATAATAGCGAGTCTCGATCTCGCACGCTACAGCTCTGAAGGTGTATTCAGAGTTCCAGTGAAGCTCGAAAGACGAGGTGATGCCTTGAATATCGATCCTCTAGAGCTAAAGGCAGATCCCTCAGAAATCCTCATCAGTTTTGAGCGCTTGGCTGCAAAGCGTGTGGCTATAACTCCGACCTTCAAAGGTTTTCTAGAACAGGGTTATGTTTTGATTTCCTATGAAATCTCGCCATCTGAGATATCTATAGAAGGTCCAACAAGTCTGGTGAGCAGTATCAAGGATATTTCTACCGATATAATAGAGCTTAGCGGCAAGACTAGCGATTTTTCTCTGAGCGTGCCCCTTGTCAAGCCTTCGGATCTTATAAGGCTTGTCGATGCAAACACCGTAAAGTTCTCAGCGAAGATTCAGATTCAGGAAAAGCGACTTACATTGACGAATGTGCCTATATACATTAGTGACCTTGATCCATCGCTTACGATTTCAGATCCGCTCCCTTTTGGAAAGATAACCCTTGTACCACAGCCTGGACAGGATGAGACTTCGGCAAGCAATGCCAGCCTTCATGCTGATTTTAAGGGCATAGTAAAACCTGGTCTCTATTCTATACCGCTTACGGTAAATGCCCCAGAAGGTTTCGAAGTCGAAGCATACGAACCTCTTGCGCTCAATGTCCGTCTGCATAGCGCGCCCGTTCTTCCCGCTTTTCATTGAAATTCTAAGGAGCCGATCCATGATTTCAGGAATTGGTATCGATATTATCCATGTCGATCGCATTCGTCGATGGATGGATGAACCAGGAATTCTACAGCGCTTCTTCAATCCAGCCGAGATCGAAACCGCGAGCCTTCGCAAAAAAGGCATGGCTCTTTCTCTAGCTGCTCGCTTCGCCGCAAAAGAAGCCTTTGGTAAGGCACTCGGTTCTGGCCTTGCCAACTTTGCCCTAAAGGAAGTTGCAGTCGTAAACGATAGCCTGGGTCGCCCTATAATGCGCCTAGAAGGTAACGCGCGCCGCGAGTTTGAGAGGCATGGTGGAGGAAAGATCCATATCTCGATGACTCACGAAGGAGACAATGCTGTTGCCATCGTAGTCCTAGAAAAGGAAAACTAGCAGATGCCAGAGCATATTACAACGCATGAAGATCCCGCCTACACATCAAAACCCCCATTGCGCGCTATCAAACTCATCCTTGCTTACGATGGCAGTGATTTTTCCGGTTGGCAAAAGCAGAAAAATGGCCGCTCGATTCAAGAGGAACTCGAAAAAGCACTTTCGATGATGCATAAACACGAAGTGCGAGTCATAGGATCCGCCCGCACTGATGCAGGTGTTCATGCTATGGGGCAAGTTGCGGGCTTCTATACGGATATCGCTTCGATTCCAGCCGATCGTTTTGTATTAGCCTTGAATAAGCTCTTGCCGCGCGATGTGCGCGTGCTTTCTTCTGAAGAGGTTAAGCCTGACTTCCATGCCAGATTCGATGCTTCCTTGAGGAAATATCGATATTTTCTGATCTGTGGAGGGACGCCTGATCCATTTATTCTTCGCTATGCGCATTTTATCCCTTATTATCCTGACCTTTCTATATTGAATGCGATGGCTTTTGTGGCATTGGGGGAGCACGATTTTTCGACTTTTGCCTCTGCACAGGATAAAAGCGAATCAAGGTTTCGCTTCATAAGCGAGTCAGTGTTTTTCTTGGAGAGAAACTTGCTCGTCTACCAGATAGCAGGTAATGCTTTTCTATGGCACCAGGTGCGCTCTCTTGTGGGGACCTATCTAGAACTCGAAAAGAAGGCAAAGGATCCCGGCGAAGCAGCAGTCTTGATGCGCGAAGTCGTTGAATCCAAAGATCGAAGCAGAGCAGGGCCTACGGCTCCAGCCTGCGGGCTTTTCCTTTGGAATATCGAATACGGAGATAGAGTTCATGGCCATCCCCGAAAGCAGTGCAATAAAAAAGAAAGTCGCCTGGCAGACCCCATTTCTCCAGTTTGGGAAGGGATAGCCAATCCGTCGATGCCCATGAGAGCCGATAGGTATCTCTCAGATATAATTAAGCTCATGACGCGTTCTCAACTCAAGGCTCGCAATGCTCACCTCTTTTGCAACGGAGTAGAAGTCAAATTTTCTCATAAACTTAAAAGCAAGGATCGTTTGCGCCTCGAATGGAAAGAAGCCCCTTCCGAGCAAATAGAGCCTGAGGCTATACCATTAGAGATTCTTTACCAGGATACAGATGTCTATGTAATCGATAAACCGCAGGGAATGGTTACCCATCCTGCGGCAGGCAATTGGCATGGCACTCTCGCGAATGCGGTGCTATGGCTGGACAACGAAGCTCGCCAAAATATTCAAATTCAAGATTCTTCCTTGATTTCTTCTCCTGCTCGCGCTGGAATTGTACATCGTCTTGATAAGGACACTTCTGGTGTAATCATCATAGCCCGAACAGCTGCTGCCCAGGAATTCTTATCAAGTCAGTTTAGGGAACACAAAGCTAAAAAAGAATACTTTGCAATAGTGAGCGGTGTACCGCCTGAGTCAAAAGGGAGAATCGATACGTGGATAGCGCGCAGTCCTAGAGATCGCAAAAAGTTTTCAGTGAGCGAGCCTGGCCGCGGCAAGCATGCACTTACTCTATATAGAGTTTGCAGAACATGGGAGGTAAATTCCTGCATCGGTGATCGATCGCTCGATACTGCCTCGAAAGGGGCAAAGTCTTTTATGTATTCGCTGCTTGCTCTCTATCCCAGAACAGGGCGAACTCACCAACTCCGGGTACACTGCGCTAATATTGGTTGTCCAATTCTAGGAGATCCTATCTATGGTAAGAAGGATGGAGTCTTTCCAGAAGCTACTCTTATGCTCCATGCTCATCGGCTCAAAATTGGTCTGCCTTCTCGATCAGAACCCTCGGTCTTTTCGTCTCCTTTTCCTACTAGATTCAGAGATATCATTTCTTACCTGGACAAGCATGGCCATAATATAAAAGTCACAGATTAGGATTCCAAGGTTATATTTGAACATTTCTTAAAATCGAAAAGACCATATAAAGACCTTGGCTTATAGGATTATAAAAAAACCGGC
>JAKJFY010000063.1:0-7733 GCA_022704665.1 Spirochaetota bacterium
TCGGGCTTTCGCCGAGGCGCACGCTCCCCGCGTTCGCCCCGAGCCTGTTCCGCCGGACTCGCGCCCGCGGCGCCGCGTCAAAGAACCAGCCCACCGTCATCCTGTACGCAGACTGCTTCACGGCGTACTTTTTCTTTTCTTATGACAAAAGAAGCGCTTGAAGTCTTGAGCCCAATGGAACTGCTGGCCATGCGCTTCGTCATTGCTAGTCTATTGATGAGTATCCTTGCCATTGCAGGTATAATACAACTGAACTTCAAAGGGAAGCCTATTGCGCTTCTAGCGCTTATGTGCCTATTTCAACCTATCGCTTACTTCATATTCGAGACCTATGGACTTGCGAATGCAGCGACGAATGTTGCAGGCATAATTCTTGGAGCCTTGCCTGCTGGTGTGGCTATAATGGGAGCTCTGATATTAAAAGAGCGCCTTACTGCCCTTCAGTTGATAGGCCTAGTGATGTCGATTGCCGGCGTCATCCTTGTGGCAATTTTTGGGCAAGGCAACAATGCTGAGACAAAGCCTATCGGAATTCTGTTTTTAACTGCATCTATGGTCAGCGCAGTCTTCTTCAATATTGCAAGCAAGAAGGCTGCAGAAAGCTTTTCGCCAGTGGAACGAACCTTTGCGATGATGTGGTCAGCGGCTATATGTTTTTTAATCCCTGCGATCTGGGAGAATATCGAAGGAAAGGGTCATATAGGCTATTTATTTAGTGAATGGAATAGAACAGCTGGAGTTTGGGGTGGTATACTCTATCTAGGCATACTTTCCTCGGTGGGAGCGTTTTTCCTTATAAACTATTCTCTCACTCAGCTCAAGGCTTCGCAGTCTGCGGTGTTCACCAATCTCGTCACGGTCATAACGGTGCTCGCTGGAGTCTTCATCCGACATGAACAGTTTAGCTGGAGTCAAGGGCTGAGCGTAGTTCTCATCGTAGTAGGCATAGCGGTAGCAAATTCATCGTACAGAGAGAAAGTGAAGTCCTGAAGAGAAAGATAGCGAAGGAGCTATTATGCAAGATTCGGCATTCTATGATATTCATTGCCATCTTCTAAACCTATCTCATCCCGCTTTTGTCTCTATTATCGAATCTATGCGGCATAGACCGAGAGAGGTCATCTATTCTCAGATTGCTTCATTCGACTACCTCGCTTCCTCTTTGTTCAAGAGAGGTGGTGAGAATATAAGGAACTTGCTGGCTGTAATGGATAATGATTGTGCTGATATACTATTCTTGCTTGAAGACGACATCTCTGGCCAATTCAAAGAGCCAAAGAAGACACCTAGATTTCAGCAGCCACCTCCTTTACGGAATGGAAAGCTTTATATAGCAGACCAGCAATTTTCTTCTTTCGTGATAACCCCTCTTATCATGGATTTTCTCGCTCCCTCTTCCTTTTCTCCGGAAACCTACTATAATCGCCCTCCGCAAAAATGGATCGAAGCTCAGATAATAGACGTCTTGTTTGCGATTTGCGCATACAGAGAGAAACGACCCTCTGGCTTTCTGAGAGTCTATCCCTTTCTGGGAATCAACACAGGGCATTACACAACGGAGGAGCTCTCCGCCTTTCTCGAACAGTGGTTCAATAATTATACTAAGAATGAAGATGATATCGAAAAGCGCTTTCTTTCTTGTTCTTACGATGCGAATACTACCCCTCAAAGTTATGGTCTTTTTTCAGGAATAAAACTGTATCCACCTATGGGCTTCGATCCCTGGCCCGATGATCAAGCTGAAAGAGAAAAAGTCGAATTGCTATATAGCTTTGCTGAAACTAAAGGTATTCCGATTACAACTCACTGTGATGATCAGGGATATCGCATTATTTCTTTGGAGGAATCATTGAGATTCACTGCTCCATCTAGATATAGATCTGTCCTACAAAGATATCCAAGACTAATCTTGAATTTTGCCCATATGGGCAAGCGCCATATTCGAACCATAGGTGGCAAGGAACAGGCGGATTGGCGTAAGGAGATCTTCGACTTTATTATCGAATACCCCAATGTATATACTGATTTTTCATTCACGGCAGGAGAGCCTTCATTCTATGATGAACTAGCTTCTATGCTAAATAACTTGAAAAAACCTGAAAAAGAAAAGATAATCAAACGCATTCTATTTGGCTCGGATTTCATGGTAAATCTTTTCAAAGTCCGTTCCTATAGGGATTATCTGGAGTATTTTTCCGAGAGTGTTCTAAGCATAGAGTTAAAGCGGCTTTTCTGTTCTGAAAATCCGAGAAGATTTCTGTTCGGTGCCGATGCTGAATAGACAAAACAGACAGAGCTTGAAAAGAATCAGTCAGAGAGACTGTTTCTTCAAGATTGTCCTCACAATCCAAGAAGCCATGATATGGCCAGCAGTCTGGGGGACAAAAGGCATCGAACCCTGAATGCCGCGCTTTCCTTCTAAATAGAACGGCTTAGTAGGAGGTTCGTCCGACCATACTACAGGAAAATCGAGAGGAATCGCCCTTTTGCCGAGTCGCTGACGCACTGCGCGTGCAAGAGGACAGCCTTTCACCTCTTGCATTTTGCCAAGCCTAAGCGACTCAGGCATTATTCTGCCTGCAGTCCCCATGCTCGATATGAAAGCTAAGTGCTCCATGTATAGCGAGGCTATAAGATTCACCTTGGGGCTAAGCGAATCAATGCAATCTGCATGAAAACTGCACTCGCGAGCAACTATTTGTGCTGCAGATTCGGCTGAGAAAAATGATTTTTCACTCACGATTTGGATTGCAGGATTGATTTCTCTGGCTGCATCGGTGAATGCCTCTGTCTTGGCTAACCCAGCATATCTATTATAGCCAAAGGCGAGCCTATTGAGGTTTGAATACTCTACAATGTCATAATCTATGACATGGAGATAACCAACTCCAGCGCGAACGAGATCCAGTGCACAGGCAGCTCCGACACCGCCAAGCCCATAGATCGCCACTCTTGCATCGGCAAGTCTAGCAAGTCCTTCATCGCCCGCGATTATTCTCGTCCTATCAAGAAATGATCCTTCGGTTCTTTGAGAGGGACTGATTTTTTCTACGGGCTCTGCCATATATCTTGCTCCATTCTGCTAGATTTTGGAGCTTTCTAGAAGATATGCCGCTGCAAAATTCAAAGCGAGTTCATGTTTCAGAGCTTCAAGGCTTATATTGAGTACAGAGGCCATTTTTTCGACGACATCGACAATATGATTCATACTTGTATATTCAGCCCCGTGAGGCGGTTGCCAGGGAGCATCCGTCTCAGAGAGAATCCTAGAAACAGGAAGACCCATCAAGGACTCGATTGCATGTCTCGAATCCCTCAATAATGGCGTACCGAAGGAGAAATAGGCGTTTATTCCTTTTTTCAAAATCATCTGAGCTTCCTCGAGCCTTCCTGGCCAGCAATGGAAGATGATAGAAGGCAAGCGCTTAAGCTCGCGGCTATGCGCCATAATGACATCTGTCGCCTTTCTAATGTGAATTACAAGCGGAAGTCGGGCATGAGATGCCAGATGAACCTGAAAAAGAAAAGCTTCGAGCTGCAAGTGCATGGCATCAGTGCTTCTTGACCGCAACGGTCCATCGCCAAAGAAATCGAAGCCTGCTTCTCCTATGAAATCGATTTTTCGTTGCTCGCATAGCCTGCTGAGAAACTCGGCATGCTGCATATCCGGTTCTTGAGGATGAATTCCAAATCCCGCAATCGTAAAAGGCAGCTTAAGACGCAAGGCCTCGCTTCGCAAAAATTCTTCAGGGTCATGACATACGACTGAGCCTCGCCAATCATATGGCAAGGCTCTGAGGGCAAAGTCAGGCTCATATCTCTCTAAGTCTATCAAATGCAAATGAGCATCGCAGTACATAACGACATTGTGCAGCTGAGAAACAGGCTGGTCAATGTCTGCAACATCTTATAGACCATACTCGATAGGATTAGCAAATATTCCAATCAGCAAAATCTTGGCCGCTAAAGCCGAGCTTCCTATACCTTTGCACTATGTCGCTTGAGCTTCTGTGTAGTGGTCATCTCGAGCGGTTCTTTGAGAATATGAATCCGCGTGATCTTCTCATAGGAGCGCAGTCTTTGATTTACTTCGGTTACGATGTCATGAACCCGCGCTTCGACCTGCTCATGCGAAAGGTGATTCTGCGAAATCCAGTCCTGGTTTGGGTATATGAGGCTTTCGATTTCTTCGGCTACTGTCTTCCCTTCAGGTATATAGCCTCGTACAAGGATTTGGTCGATTTCGTCATAGAGTTGGAACTCGTTTTCGATTTCCTCTGGGTAGACGTTCTTGCCGCCTTCGGTGACAATTACATTCTTTATTCTGCCTGCAAGATATAGATAGTTCTCATCGTCTAGTTTTCCGACATCGCCAGTCCGCAGCCAACCGTCTGGCGAAAGGACTTCTGCCGTTTCTTCGGGCATCTTGTAATACCCTTGCATTACCATTGGACCGCGGACCACGATTTCGCCGATACCATCCTCGTTGGGATTGTCGATGATCATCTCTACTTCTGGGAGCACTTTCCCGACCGATGTCTCTTTATAATGTTCGACTGGATTGAGAGTGAGGATTGGCGAGGTCTCGGTAAGGCCATAGCCTTGGACGAAGTCTATACCGAGCTGGTTGTACTGCCTGAATACCTTTGGATCGAGAGGGCCGCCTCCGGAGATGCAAATGCGAATCGAAGAAAGGCTTGCTTTTTCGAGAATAGAACCAAAGAAAGTTCTTCCAGGATTTACACCAAAAGTCTTCTTTATAAAGCCCGAGATTGCCATCAAAGCCCTAATAAGGCCATAAGCTAGCGCTCCTTTTTCCTTGATCCCCTTCAGAATACCTGCTAGGAGCTTATTGAAGAGCATTGGCACTCCGAGGAACATGGTGATCTTAGCTTCTTTGAGATCGGAGAGAATCTGTTTGACTACCATGCGCTTGCCAAAAACAGTCTCCGCCCCGACCGAAAAAGACTCGATGAAGACTGCCAGCATCGTGTATGAATGATGGATTGGTAAGAGCGCATAGAATATATCCTGTCCGAAGATATTCAGGTTTGCTTGAGCCAAGAAACAGTCAGAGACAAGGTTCTCATGGCTAAGCATGACTCCCTTGGGATCGCCAGTTGTGCCTGAGGTGAAAAGAATGGCTGCGGTGCTCTGCGTCGGAACTTGAGGAGGAGTAAAAACGAAACCCGCCGGTGGCTCCAAATCATAGATAAAGGTTCCCACACCCCTGGCCAAGCTGAAACAAGGCATCCCTGCAGAGTCTCTTTGGATTTCTTCGTATTTCTCTTCGTCGACAAAAGCTGCCGTTACATCGCCAGCATGCATCAGCATTGTAATATCTTGTGTAGATAGCTGATAGTCTATTGGAACAACTATCGCACCAGTATAGAGAACTGCAATATATGCAATACCCCATTCTGGGCAGTTTTTGCCTGTCACCGCTATATGACTATTCGGTCCAAAGCCAATCGAAGCGAGATATGAAGCGACTTTCAGAATGATTTCATGAGTTTCGCTATAATTCAGGCTCACTCTCTGAGGGCTGTATATCGTAAAGCACGGTCTATCGGGGAAGCGATCAGTGGTGATATCGAATAGCTGTGGAATAGTAGGCCATCTTTCGGCAAAAACACGACCTCGATATTCATCGAGGAATTTCCAGGGTTCTATTTCTCTCATGATGACTATTATGCTACAGAAATATGGCGTTGAAAAGAGGTCGAAAAATCATTTTGCCCCCTTACAAGCGGCCTTGGTTTTGCGGTATTCTTTTGTGCACTTCAGTCATTCCATCATATAATGCTGGAATAAGGGCAATGCGGAGGAGAGCATGAAATCAGTCGAGCTTGCAAAAGCTTACGACCCCAAATCGTTCGAAGAGCGCATCTACGAAATGTGGAGGCGCGAGGGCCATTTTCGGCCTAAGATAGACATGAATAAGAAGCCCTTTACCATTGTAATTCCTCCTCCCAATGTAACAGGTGCCCTACATTTAGGGCATGCACTGGATAACTGCCTCCAGGATATCCAGATTAGGTATCGTCGCATGAAAGGAATTCCGACACTCTGGCTGCCTGGTACAGATCATGCAGGCATAGCAACCCAGAACGTAGTGGAACGCAAACTTCGCAAAGAAGGACGAGACCGCGAGACAATGGGACGTGAAGCCTTCATCGAAGAGACATGGAAAGTTGCGAGAGAGCATCGCGCCTTCATCGATAATCAACTTGCTAGAATTGGATCCAGTCTCGACTGGAGCAGGGAAAGATTTACTCTGGATGAAGGATTGTCGAAAGCTGTCCGAGAAGTCTTTGTGACGCTCTACGAAAGAGATCTGATATATCGCGGCGAATACCTTGTAAACTGGTGTCCATCCTGCGGTACTGCTCTTTCGGATGACGAGGTTGAACACGAGGATGAACCAGGTTCTCTATGGCATATCTGGTACGAACTTGTAGATGGCCCTTGTCCAGAGTGCCCGAATGGCAAGATCGAAATTGCGACTTCTCGTCCAGAGACACTGCTAGGCGATACCGCCGTTGCAGCTCATCCAGACGACAAGCGCTATCATGCTATCATTGGCAAGAAAGTTCATTTGCCCCTTGCGGAGCGCATAATCCCCATAATCGAAGACAGCTATGTGGACCCAGAATTCGGCACAGGTCTCGTTAAAATAACACCAGCCCATGATCCGAACGATTTTCTTGTAGGCCAGCGACATGGACTCGAGAGAATCAATATTCTCAATCCGGATGCGACACTATCGGAGGCCGTGCCCGAGAAATATCGCGGCCTAAATGTACTCGATGCCCGCAAAGCAGTGCTTGAAGACCTCGAAGCACAAGGTCTTCTAAAAAGCGAAGAAAAAATCGTGCATGCGATCGGTCACTGCTACAGATGCCATAGCGCTATTGAACCATATCTATCGAGGCAGTGGTTTGTTAGAATGAAACCCCTCGCCAATAAAGCCCTAAAGGCTTGGCAGGATGGGGAAGTTGTCTTTTTCCCGAAAAAGTGGGAGCACACCTATCGCCATTGGCTCGAAAATATTCGCGACTGGTGTATTTCTCGCCAGCTTTGGTGGGGGCACCGCATTCCAGTATTCTATTGCATCGATTGCGGCGCTATGATGGTCTGCCGCGAAGATCCAGCGGTTTGCACGCACTGTGGTTCCAGCAACATCTATCAGGATGAAGATGTCCTAGACACATGGTTTTCAAGTTGGCTTTGGCCCTTCAGTACGCTTGGCTGGCCTGAGGATACAGAAGACCTTAGATATTTCTACCCTACAAGCGCCTTGGTAACTGGATACGACATTATATTTTTCTGGGTGGCTAGGATGATCATGGCTGGCATGGAATTTACAGGGCAGAGCCCCTTCAAGGAAGTCTACATTCATGGTCTAATCCGAGATAAGCATGGCCGCAAGATGTCCAAAAGCCTCGGGAATGGCATCGATCCACTCGATATAGTCGAAGAATATGGCGCAGATGCCCTAAAATTTACCCTAGCTTATAATTGCGCTGCTGGCCAGGATATTCTCCTCGATAAAGAAAGCTTCAAATTAGGCAGCAAATTCGCAAATAAGGTATGGAATGCCTCGCGCTATATCCTTATGAATCTCGAGGGCCGTAATCTTCTTGAGGATCATGCTCTCACGTATAGCGACACCGATCGATGGATTTTGCATAGACTGAATGAAGCTGCGAAAGCAGCCAGTCAGGCTTTCG
>JAKJFY010000064.1:0-7406 GCA_022704665.1 Spirochaetota bacterium
TTGATATAGCGGATGAAAAGTTCTCTTACCTCTTCATCTGTAAAACGGTGGTGAAGCTGTTCCTTCATAGCACTTTCTCCTCAACAAATGCTTAGATTTTCTTCTAGAAACAGCTTCAGAGTAGTGCACTTTTAAGCTTTAAATCCTCAAAAAACAGTGCACTTTTGATTCTTAAATGACAAAGTCCAATATTTCTCTTGACAGATATAGAAAGCAGTCTTAAAATAATAATCATTAAGAAATGGAATCGATTCCATACTTTTTAGTGATATAAACGATGAATATCGACGAGATTGCCAAGATTGCCGGTGTCTCAAAATCGACAGTCTCTAGGGCGCTGAATAATTCTGGCTATGTGTCGGCAAAGACTCGATCGCGTGTGTTGGATACGATTCAGGAGTCGGGGTATCGCAGAAATCTCATTGCGAGGAATCTTCGCAGTAAGAAATCCAACTTTATAGGGCTTATCATCCCCGATATTGCCAATGAATTTTTTTCCCTTTTTGCGAAGAGCCTTGAGACCAATTTAAGAAAAGCGGATTTTGCACTTTTTTTGTGCAATACCGAGGAAAAAATCGAGAATGAAAATTTCTATCTCGACTCACTGCTCGACAATCAGGTTCAGGCTATCGTCCTGACGTCTACATCTCATCAGATTCCGAAGAAAATCAAATATGCCAAAATTCCAATTGTGATTGCGGACCGCTTTATTGAAGATACAAGCGTCCTAGAGATGTGTTGCATCACAAGCGACAATAGGTATGGCGGGCGACGCGCGGTGGATGAATTATTCCGGAGAGGCGCAAAAAAACTGCTGGTTATTGCGGATGAACGACACATGTATGGCACGGAAGTGCGTATGAAGGCTGCCTGTGAGCGCGCGCAGGAAATTGATGTATCTGCTGAGGTGCGATTTGCACATGTTTCGGCATTTGGTGGCTACGATGTGATTGTCGATGCACTCACGAAGGAGCACTTGGACTTCGATTCTTTATTTTGCACGACCGATATTTTCGCATTGGGTGCGTTGAGGGCTCTCGTGGAGCACCACATTCGTATTCCCGAAGAGATCCAGGTGATCGGTTTTGATGGCATTGAGTTGGGAGCCTTTTCCAATCCTCCTTTGACTACCTTTAAGCAGGATGCAATCGGAATGGGAAAAGCTGCTGCCGATGCGATTGTGGCGATGTTGCACCATGAAACAGTGCAGCATCATAAGCTTTTGCCGCTCGAGTTTGTAGAGCGATCTACAACTTTGGCCCAATAATCTGCAGTACGCAGAATGAAATCCTTTTATAGGAGGAAAAAGATGAAACGTAAATCTATTCATCTTTTGATGGGACTAATGCTTGCATTAGCCTTTGTATCAGGTGTAAGTGCTCAGGAGGCAAATCCGCGCTTTGCGTTTATTCTCAAGACGCTCGCAAATCCATTCTGGGTCACGATGAAGGAAGGTATTCAGGCGGAAGCAAAGAAACAAAATGTGACTGTCGATATCTTTGCTGTGCAGTCGGAAGACGACACACAAGGCCAGCTCCAGCAGTTCGAGAATCTTTTGAATAAGGGCTATGATGGTATTGCCTTTGCGCCCATTTCACCGGTCAACCTTATTCAGCCTGCGGCACAGGCATATAAAAAAGGAATCAAGTTGGTCAATGTCGATGAAAAGGTCGATATGGCTGCCCTCAAGAGCGCAGGAGCGAATATCTTTGCATTCGTCACGACCGATAACAAGGCTGTCGGTGCAAAAGCAGCCAATTTTATCGTCCAACAAGTCGGTCCAAAAGGCGGAGAGGTTGCGATTATTGAGGGAAGAGCTGGTGCTGCATCGGGAGAGGATCGCAAGAGTGGCGCTGCATCCGTGTTTACCAGTACTCCTGGATTCAAGCTTGTTGCAAGTCAGCCTGCCGATTGGGATAGAATCAAAGCGCTCGATGTTGCTACCAATATTATTCAGCGCTTCCCGAACCTCAAAGCAATCTATTGCGCCAATGATACAATGGCGCTCGGTGCAATGCAGGCAGTGATCAATTCTGGAAAATCGATTCTCGTTGTCGGTACCGATGGCGATCCAGAAGCAGTCGATATGGTAAAGGCTGGAAAGCTTGCAGCAACGGTTGCACAAGACCCTGCTGCAGTTGGTGCGGAAGGTCTTCGCCAGCTCATTGCTGCGGTAAAATCCGGCAAGCAAATTCCATTGAATGATGAGCCTCTCTTTATCGCTGTTGATTCTAAGCTCATCACAAAGTAAGATCTGACTTTTGGTGCCATGGCGGCGTCTTTACCATGGCACCTGTGGAGAAGGAATTATGGATACAATTCTTCAGATGAAGAATATATGTAAGATATTTCCTGGTGTGGTCGCTTTGGACAATATCGATTTTGAGCTCAGAAGCGGCGAGGTTCATGTCATTCTTGGAGAAAATGGAGCAGGAAAATCGACGCTTGTAAAAATCTTGAGCGGTGTCTATTCGCCGACTTCGGGGCATATCTTCCTCAATAATAAAAAATTTGATTCGCTTACTCCTTCTCTTTCAAAATCAGAGGGAATTTCCATAATCTATCAAGAGCTAAGTGTTATCAACGAAATATCCATTGCAGAGAATCTGTATATTGGTCAATTGCCTGAGAAAAATTTTGTAGGCCTTCCTGTTGTCGATAAGAAGGAGCTCAGAAATCGCTCCTCCAGTATTCTCAAAGAAGTGGGCTTGAACCGTAGCCCTGATGAATTTGTCCGTAATCTTAGCATCTCCGAAAAGCAACTTGTCGAAATTGCAAGAGCCCTCACGATAAACTCCAAAATTATCATCATGGATGAACCTACATCGTCGCTCTCCATCGAGGAGACAGCCAATCTTTTTAGCATTATTAGAGACCTAAAAAAGAAGGACGTTGGCATCATCTATATATCTCATAAGCTTGATGAGATTCCTAAAATTGGAGATCGCGTGACAGTCTTGAAAGATGGAAAATATGTCGGAACGAAGAATGTTGCAGGCATTACGATCGATCAGATGGTGTCCATGATGGTTGGTCGAGATTTGGATAGAACTTCTCGCCTACCTCGTCGGTTGAATCCTACCACCCCAAAAACAATACTTTCCGTGCAGAACCTCACACGAAAAGATGGACGAGTAAAGGATGTGAGTTTCGATGTCAAAGAAGGTAAAATTTTGGGATTCTATGGCCTTATAGGTTCTGGTCGTTCAGAGCTTATGGAAGCAATATTTGGAATAGTTCCTCGAGAAGGCCAAATCGTCCTCAATGGAATGCCACTTCACCATAAAGACCCTTATGGTGGATTAAGAAATAAGCTTGCCTTTATCACTGAAAACAGAAGAGAGACAGGCTTTTTTAGCAATTTCTCAATTATGCATAATATTTCTATCGTCTATGAGCTTTTTAATTCAAAATTAGGAGGCCTTTGGGGTCTTACTAATTCTAAACAAGATAAAAAAATTGCTGAAGAACAGGCTGCTGCTCTTAAAATAAAATGCTCATCGGTGATGCAGAACATAAATGAACTATCTGGCGGGAATCAGCAAAAAGTCCTCGTTGGAAAATGGCTCGCAAGCAATTCAGAAGTTTTCATTTTTGATGAACCTACAAAGGGCATAGATGTTGGATCAAAATCAGAGATCTATCACATCATTCGTCAGCTCTGCGATGCTGGCAAAGGGGTCATCATTGTTTCCTCTGATTTGCCAGAGATCCTATATATTAGCGATCGAATTCTTGTTTTTAGCGATGGCCACATCACTGCAGAGTTTTCTTCAGATGATGCCACTGAAGAGAAAATAGTCCATGCGGCAACCCATAAAGTGCCACACTGTTCCTATTCCTAAGACGATAGAGAGGAGAACGCAATGTCTTCCCTGAGTAGTTTCCGGAGTTTTTGGCAAAAATATGGTACCCTCGTTATTCTAATATTTCTGATCCTTCTCATAGGAATTCTATCACCAAAATACTTCTTGACCGCAGACAACTTGACCCAGGTGGTGCTTCAGAGTTCGATTACCATTCTCATTGCGATTGGAGAGTTCTTTGCAATTTTAATTGCGGGAATAGATCTTTCAGTGGGATCGGTGATGGCGTTTACAGGCCTTATTACTGCGAAAATGCTTGTTGCGCATCAACCGATATGGCTTGCAATTCTGGTAGGAGGCGTTGGTGTTGGGCTTGTGCTTGGTCTCTTCAATGGATTTCTTGTCAACGCCACAGGGCTTCATCCCTTTATTATTACGCTTGGCACGCAATCGATCTATCGAGGTCTAACGCTGATTCTCTCTGATGCAAGGCCTGTCTACGGATTGCCTCCTGCGTATATGTCGTCTATCGGTGGTTGGATATGGAGGATTCCTGTTCCTGTCATTATTGCGATTCTCTATGCTGCGATTATGTCATGGTTTACGACAAAGAGCAAAGCTGGTCGCAATCTCTATGCAATTGGCGGCAATAAGTCTGCAGCTTGGTATAATGGAATCCTAGTAAAAAGGCATGTGTCGATCGCTTTTGCAATTTCTGGTATTTCCGCTGGGTTGGCGGGCGTTGTTATGATTGCAAGGCTTGGCGCAGCAGAACCTCTTGCAGGAGTTGGATTTGAAACATACGCGATTGCCTCGGCGATAATAGGCGGAACGAGCTTTTTTGGTGGTGTCGGGAGGATCTGGGGCGTGGTAATTGGAGGGCTTGTAATTGGTGTTATCAATAATGGACTCAATATTCTCAATGTACCGACCTTCTATCAGCAGATCGTTATGGGATCGCTTATTATTATTTCGGTCTTCCTGGATCATCTAGTTTCAAGCAAACAATAGAATTATTAGGCAAGGAGATTTTACTATGGCTTTCTTTTCTCCCTCCTTGATGTGTATGAATCTATCGCAATTTGAGTATCAGATACGATTCCTGGATGTGCACGCTGATTACTTTCATGTCGATATCATGGATGGCCATTTTGTGCCCAATCTCACGCTTTCACCGTTTTTTATCTCAGAAGCTCGCAAATTGACAAATAAGATCATCGATGCGCACCTCATGGTAGAGGATCCTGTGCTTATCAGCACGCTCTGCATCGATGCAGGTGCGGATATGATTAGCTTTCATCCCGAAACAACAAATGGGAAAGCCTTTAGGCTGATCGATTCGCTGCAAAAAAAAGGCTGCAAGGTCGGAGTCGTCTTGAATCCTGAAACACCGATTATCGCTGCTGAGGATTACTATGAATTGGCTGATAAGGTGACTATTATGACGGTCGATCCTGGGTTTGCAGGGCAACCGTTTATCATGCAAAGCCTGCGAAAAATCTCCCAAGTAAGAGATCTCAAAGTAGCAAAGGGATACCATTTTAAGATCGAAATCGATGGATCGTGCAATGCTAAAACCTTCTCGAATCTTATTCGCGCGGGATCGGAAGGCTTTGTACTGGGCAACTCTGGATTATTCAGCCTCGATAGCGATATTGAAAAAGCTTGGTCAAAAATGCTGGATAATTTTAATTCTGCACTGGAAAATCTATCAAATTGGATATGCTAATCGGAGGAGTACGCAAGTTATGACACAGTTACCTTTTGTAACAAGAATCGATAATGTTAATCACACGCTCGAAGGAGCTGACAATTTTAGCGAGACGAGATTAAAAGATATGCGATCTTTATATAGATATTGGAATAGCAATGAAGATGACGCAACTTTAGAAACTATTGTCTATAGAGTATCTAGAAAAGATGTACCTACAGAGCCTGGTGAATTGCTGCAATGCATCACAGAAATCCTACCAGGTGACTATCACGGTGAATTCTTTATGACTAAAGGGCATGGCCATAAGCAAAGAGAATGTACTGAGATATATCTCGGCATAGCGGGGTATGGCTTGGTGCTGATGCAAAGTGAAAATGGATTTCGGTTCGAGGAATTGTTGCCTGGTAGAGCTATCTACATTGCTGCTGGCTGGAACCATAGGACAGTAAATATTGATCCTCAACAATATCTCCTATTTTATAGTATATGGCCTGCAAATTCAGGATATGATTATGAAGCGGTAATCAAAAATCCCTTTCAATACCGAGTTTTTAGAGATACTACCCAAGGCTATCGTTTTGAGGAAAGATAATCATGCAATCTGCAGCTATTTTAGGTATTGATGTGGGAGGAACCCATATAAGAATGGGCATAGTTGATCAGGAATTTGTAATCATCAAGAAAAAAACTATCCTCACCACAAGCCTCGATGACGATGGCAATTTTATTCAAAATATCATCGATCAAAGCAAAGCTTTTGCTCTCTCAAGCAAGATACCCATCAGTGCGCTCTGCATCGGATTTCCCTCGGTTATTTCTAAAGATAGGGCAACCATTATTCAAACGCCAAACATTCCGAATCTGGACAATATTGCTTTTGTCCATATCACATCGCCACAATTTCCTTTCCCTGTATTCATGGAAAAGGATGTGAATCTTCTGCTTCGTAATGATATCGAAATACTGGATCTCAAGGATAAGAACCCAATTCTTGGCATCTATGTAGGAACAGGCCTTGGCAACTCAGTGTGGCTTGGAGACAGATTTCTTTTGGGGGCCGATGGAGCATCTTGCGAGCTAGGCCATATTCCTATCTATGGAGTCAAAGAAGTATGCCCTTGCGGCAATATTGGATGCATCGAAACAGTCGCATCTGGCAAGAGGCTTGCCGCTTATTCCGCAGAAAAGTATCCGGGTGCCCCGATAGGAGACTTCTTTAAACTCCACTACGACGATCCTTTCATCGACGAGTTTTTAGAACTGCTCTCTTTTCCCATTGCAACCGAGATCAATATATTTGACCCATATGCTGTTGTTCTTGGCGGTGGCGTCCTTGGCATGTCGAATTTTCCAAAGAACTTGCTCCTCGACAAAGTAACCACCAAACTCCGCTCACCTTACCCAAAAAGAAGCGTCATTTTCCGCTTTTCAGAAAGCACCCACTACGCTGGCGTCCTCGGCGCTGCAAGGTATGCGCTAGATATGATGGGGGGAAAAAAGTACTTTGATTTTATACCTGGGGAAGAGGGCTCATAAGAATTATTCAGTTTTTGAATTATCTTGCCAGAAGATGCAAAAAGGCAATTGAGTTTACTTATTTTGTACTCCTAGTAACTCTATCAATGATGACAGCTATAAGGTAAACGTCAATTCTACACCGTTATCAATAAAGCATCATAAGGCAGAGGAAATGCTCTCAATTTGAGAGATATTCACAGTGTCTGGGGAGAACAAAAAAAGAATGAAAACTACTTCTATGACTTTGGAGTAAAAAGGAGAAGGCTTCAGTAATCAGTCGGACCTATCCTATAGGGTAAGAGCTGAAGCTTTCCCTCAAGACTCTTTGCCTTCGGTAGCTCATTGAAGAGATAGCACAGGTAATGGTA
>JAKJFY010000065.1:0-7283 GCA_022704665.1 Spirochaetota bacterium
CAAGATACTGCTGCTGGATTGCTTCGACTTCCTTATTGGCCTTATCGATCATCTCGGCTTTCTCTTTTGGAATGACAATGTCATCCATGCCGATTGTTGCGCCAAAAAAAGTCGCATACTTAAAGCCCATTTCCTTGATGGTATCGAGCATGTTCACGGTAATAAAAGGGCTCGTGGTGCGATAGACATGCTCGATCAGCATTCGAATATCTTTATCGGTCATTGCATAGTTTATAAAAGGAACTTCTTTTGGTAGAGCCTCGTTTAGAAGAATACGGCCACCTGTTGTCTTGATGAAGTGGTTACCAGAAAGCTCTGCCTCTTTTTCATAGGAGTTCCACACTGGTTCTTTGGGTGCTACCACATAGACGAGAGCCTGATAGTCGCATGAACCATATTCACAGGCCAGCAGGAGCTCATCCGTGCTTGAAAAGCGCTTGCCTTCGCCCTTTACTCCCGGCCTGTGGCGGCTTAGGAAGTTGATGCCGAGAACCATGTCCTGCGAAGGATAGACAATCGTCTTTCCGCTTGCGGGATCGAGCAGGTTGCGACTCGAAAGCATAAGAGTCCAGCATTCTGCCTGGGCTGCATGGGTCAAAGGAATATGAACTGCCATTTGATCGCCGTCGAAGTCGGCGTTATAGGCCTTGCATACCAACGGATGCAGCTTAATCGCTTTACCCTCTACGAGAAGGGGCTCAAAGGCCTGTATACCAAGCCGATGCAGAGTTGGAGCACGATTGAGGAGCACTGGATGCTCCTTTACAACCTCGTCTAGTACCGCAAATACCTCTGGCGTTTCCGATTCAACCAACATCTTGGCTTTCTTTATGTTGTATACGACATCTTTCTCAACGAGTTTTTTCATGATAAAAGGCTTGAAGAGCTCGAGAGCCATCTTTGTAGGAAGACCGCACTGCCACATCTTGAGCTCTGGCCCAACAACTATTACCGATCTGCCAGAGTAGTCGACTCGCTTACCCAATAGGTTCTGGCGGAAGCGCCCCTGTTTGCCCTTTAGCATGTCCGCCAAGGATTTGAGAGGCCTATTGCCAGCTCCCTTTACGGCTCGGCGGCGACGCGTGTTGTCGAATAGCGCATCGACGGCTTCCTGGAGCATGCGCTTCTCGTTGAAGATGATGATATCCGGCGCGTTGAGCTGCAAGAGTTTCTTGAGGCGATTATTGCGGTTTATGACTCGACGATAGAGATCATTGAGGTCGCTTGTGGCGAATCGACCGCCATCTAGCTGGACCATGGGCCTTAGCTCCGGCGGAATTACGGGAATCACAGTTAGGATCATCCATTCAGGTCTATTTCCAGAAGATCGAAATGCTTCGACGAGCTCGATACGCTTCAAAAGGCGCTTGTCAGACTTGCTTCCGCGCTCGATCATCTTCTGTCTGAGTTCCTGAGACATCTTGTCGAGATCTATCTGCTCAAGAAGAGAGCGAATAGCTTCGGCCCCCATGCCAGCGGTAAAGGCACCGCCATATCTGTCCATAGCCTCGCGGTATTCCTCGTCGGTGAGGAGCTGCATTTTCTTGAGCTCGGTCTCTCCTGGATCGATCACGATATATTTTTCGTAATAGAGGACAGATTTGAGTGTCGCCATTGGCAGATTGAGCAGAAGACCCATGCGGCTGGGCACTGAACGGTAAAACCAAATGTGCGATACTGGGCTCGCTAGCTCTATATGCCCCATGCGCTCCCGCCGCACCTTGGAATTGGTCACTTCGACACCGCAGCGGTCGCAGATGACTCCCTTATATCTGATAGACTTGAATTTACCACAATAGCACTCCCATTCCTTGGTCGTGCCGAAGATGCGTTCGCAGAAAAGGCCATCTCTCTCAGGCCGCAATGTCCTATAATTGATTGTCTCAGGCTTCTTGACCTCTCCATAAGACCAAGCCCGAATCATCTCCGGACTTGCCAAATGAATGGAAATATTGTCAAAATCCTGAATATCTCTCATGATACCCCCTCGGGTTGTAGGCATTTCTCATGCCTCGGAATATTGTTCCCATAGCGCCCTATACCCATAAAAGGCGCACTCCCACTAAAGACCGTGCAAAGTCCGGCAAACATGGATTGTGCAACAGCAAAATGTGCCATCCTAGAATGCTCCGGTCTGCTTCTTTATAATATCTTCATCGCGCTCCGTTAGAGCAATCTGTTTACCCTTAGAGTCATAAACCTTGATGTCCAGCGCTAGGCCTCGAAGCTCCTGCACCATGACATTGAAGGCCTCGGGAATTCCAGCAGCTGTGTGTGGTTCTCCCTTTACTATTGCTTCGTATATTTTGGAGCGGCCTGTCATATCGTCCGATTTGATTGTAAGAAGCTCTTGCAGAGTATTTGCAGCCCCATATGCCTCGAGCGCCCACACTTCCATTTCGCCTAACCGCTGACCACCAAATTGCGCCTTGCCACCAAGAGGTTGCTGAGTTACTAGCGAATAAGGACCCGTCGAGCGTGCATGCATCTTGTCATCCACAAGATGGTGTAATTTGAGGAAGTACACGACTCCCACCGTGATAGGATTCTTAAAGAATTCGCCTGTCTTACCATCGCGGACCATGACCTTCGAAGTGGCAGGCAGCCCCGCTTCTCTTAGCTTTTCTTCTATTTGTTCTTGAGAGGGCGACTGGAAAACATGGCATTCATACCATTCATTCAGGGTACTGGCAGCCCAACCTAGCTCAGTCTCCATTATCTGGCCTATATTCATACGGCTCGGTACACCAAGCGGATTTAGGCAGATATCGAGTGGCGTCCCATTATCTAGATAGGGCATATCCTCAACAGGAAGGACACGCGCAACAACTCCCTTATTGCCATGGCGACCTGCCATCTTGTCGCCTTCCTTGAGCTTGCGCTTGACGGCTACTAGAACCTTTACAGTCTGTTCGACACCTGGCTGGAGATCATCGTTGTTTGCCCGAGACATGCGCTGCACATCGATTACGGTTCCTTCGATGCCATGTGGCACATGGAGCGAGGAATCGCGGACATCCTTGGCCTTTTCGCCAAATATCGAGTTTAGAAGCTTGAATTCAGGCGTAGTATCTGAGTCGCTTTTTGGGGTCACTTTCCCTACTAGAATATCGCCGCTCTTTACCTTGGCGCCAATCCGAATCACGCCCTGGCCATCGAGATTGTCCAGCATCTTTTCGCTTGTATTCGGAATGTCGCGCGTTATGCGTTCTGGACCAAGCTTTGTGTCGCGCACTTCGAGAATGAATTCTTTTATATGGATCGAGGTGAAAAGGTCTTCCTTTACTACTCGCTCGGATATAAGTATGGCATCCTCATAGTTATAGCCATTCCAAGGTACGAATCCAGCCAGAATGTTGCGACCCAGGGCAAGTTCCCCCTGGTTCGTAGCTGGCCCGTCTGCTATGACTTGGCCTTTTAGAACCTTCTCTCCACGCTTTACAATTGGCCTATGGTTGAAGCAGGTGTCCTGGTTGGTCCGCTGATATTTTATGAGCTGATAGATGTCTTTGTCATCGGGAGACTCTGGCTTTTCAGGTCGAACTACAACGCGGTTAGCGTCTACACACTCGACGGTCCCCGAGCGTTTTGCCTTGACCAGCACACCTGAATCATAAGCTGTCTTCCATTCCATACCAGTGCCAATCCGCGGAGGTTCGGTAAAAACCAAAGGCACCGCCTGGCGTTGCATGTTCGAACCCATAAGAGCTCGGTTAGCGTCATCGTGCTCAAGGAAAGGAATCAGAGCCGCGGATACCGATATGATCTGCTTGGGCGAAACATCCATAAATTGGATTTCCGATGGAGATCGCATTGTGTAGTCGCCTTGATGGCGGCAAGATATGTTCTGGTCGAGAAATCTTCCACTCTTGTCGATATGCGCGGAAGCCTGTGCAATATAGTACTTGTCTTCGTCGATAGCGGAAAGGTACTCGATTTCGTCGGTGACAATGCCATTTCTTACACGGCGATATGGTGCCTCGAGAAATCCATATTCGTTGACCGTCGTGTAGGTTGCAAGCGATACAATTAGCCCGATATTCGGTCCTTCAGGAGTCTCGATAGGGCACATGCGCCCATAATGGGTGTAGTGGACATCGCGCACCTCGAAACCCGCGCGTTCGCGGTTTAGCCCGCCTGGTCCGAGGGCGTTCAGCCTGCGCTTGTGCGTTAGCTCAGCCAGCGGGTTGACCTGGTCCATGAACTGAGAAAGCTGTGAGGTACCAAAAAACTCCTTAATAGCAGCTACGATCGGCTTGATGGTTATAAGGTCTTGTGGCTTTGCTGTTTCGAGGTCTTTGCCGGTCATCCTATCCTTTGCGGTGCGCTCCATACGGCTAAAAGCAACCTTCATAACATTGGCAAGAAGCTCGCCAACCGCGCGCACGCGGCGATTTCCCAGATGATCTATATCGTCGATATTTGCCTCTCCATAATAGATATTTATGAGGTGTTTCATCGTAGCGACGATATCTTCCTTGGTAAGCGTATTCGTTTTTATGTTGAAATCAAATTTCTTGTTGAGCTTGTAGCGACCAACATCGCCCAAATCATACTGCCTAGCGCTAAAAAACATGTTGTGAAGATCGCGCTCGGCATTCTCCAAAGATATGGGTTCACCTGGTCTAAGCACAGAATAAACTGCTGAGATTGCGTCTTCCTTAGTAGGCTCATCCTGGTCAGGCGTCCCCTTTACAAGCTTGACATCTTCACGGTCGAAA
This sequence comes from Spirochaetota bacterium, assembly GCA_022704665.1. Lineage (GTDB taxonomy): Bacteria > Spirochaetota > Spirochaetia > Treponematales > Rectinemataceae > Rectinema. The sequence continues at coordinate 4,722 of JAKJFY010000065.1, forward strand.
CAATTCAAGATCATCTCGTTGTGCAGCGAATTATCATCTTCAAAATCTATGATTTTGATAGAATCTATGCCTAGGTTGATGAGTTCATCGATTTCGTGTAGGTGAATCTTGTCGCCAGCCCGGAAGAGACGTTTTTGCTCACCATCGATCTCCATATATACAGGTTTTGCTAGTATTTTCCCAACAAGGGCATCTTTGTCGTTCTGATCTTCGGAGAGCTCTGCTGTCTTTGTGGTATAAAATGCAGCGATGATCTCTTCGCGCGAATTAAAGCCAATTGCGCGCAAGAACATGGTCCCAAGGATCTTTCGCTTGCGATCGATCTTGGCGTGGATAAGATCATGCTTCTGATCGATTTCGAATTCGAGCCAGCTCCCTCTATATGGAATTATGCGAGAGGAGAATACGCCCTTGTCGTGACTGAAAATAACGCCAGGCGAACGATGGATCTGAGAAACAATGACACGTTCCGCTCCATTGATTATGAATGTGCCACGGTCGGTCATAAGTGGAATATCGCCTAAGTAGATTTCTTTCTGCCTTATCTCCCCGGTCTTCTTGAACACAAGATTTATGACTGCCTTTAGAGGCACAGAATAGGTCAGCGTCTTCTGCTTGCATTCCAGTTCAGAATACTTGATGGCTTTTTCATCGAGAGAATACCATTCGTATTCGATCACAAGATCACCGGATGGACTTTCTATAGGAAAAGTGGTACGGAATACCTCCTCAAGGCCTATTAGTTCGAGAGGCTCGCCCTTGCGGAGTCTTTCTCTTTGTAGAAAGTGCTCGTAAGATGAGAGTTGAATATCGATGAGATCAGGTATATCCATTACATCGTGGAATTCTTTTCCTATGTAAGTCCGCTTGATCTTCTGTCCTGAATATGTCATCAGTTACCCTCCATGCGCTCTTAGCGCTCGGGTTAAAGGTCAATACGCTGATGTTGATGTATCGAACATCAGCGCTATATATATCATTCCGTCATCGAGAAGCACTCATTGCCGGCAAAACTCAATTAGCCAGAATGCTTCCCGAAAACGGGGGATTGCGATCCCCCTTCTTTTCATCGACTAAGGCCCAAAATCTATGGTCAGACTTATTTTATCTCGACCGTTCCACCAGCAGCTTCGATCTGCTTCTTGATCTTGTCTGCTTCCTCTTTAGAGATGTTCTCCTTGAGAGGCTTGTCTCCAGCCTCGACTAGGTCTTTGGCTTCTTTCAAACCAAGACCGGTTATCGAACGGACTTCCTTAATAATAGCGATTTTCTTGTCTGCAGGCACATTACCCTTGAGGATCACTGTAAACTCAGTTTTCTCCTCGACTGGAGCAGCTGCGGCTGCGGCGGCGGGAGCAGCAACGGCCACTGGGGCAGCTGCGGTTACGCCAAATTTCTCTTCCATCGCTTTTACTAGCTCGGAAATCTCGAGGACGGTCATCGAAGCGATTGCGTCGATGATTTGTTCTTTTGTAAGTGCTGCCATATTATCTTCTCCTGATCTCATGGTAGTCCATCACAACGAATGGACCTTCTATCGAACTCCGACAGGAACGGCAGCCTCCGAAGCCTGACGGATACTCGCCTTTTCTGAAAAGCATGCTAAATAGACAACTCAAAGAGCCTCTTCCTTCGCCTTCTTTTCCTCGATTGCCTTGAGAACGCGAACCAGCTTGGTCGGAATAGCATTGATGACATAGACGAGGTTCTGCGCTGGCGCTTGCATGGTAGACATGAGCATTGCTATTAGCTGATTGCGGCCAGGTAGCTTGCTGTATGCTTCAACCTTATCAGCATCCAGGAATTCTTTATCTATCATTGCGCCCTTGATAATCAGGGCAGGTGTTTCCTTGGCAAAATCGAGCAGAATCTTGGCAACTTCATTCGAATCGGTCTTGATAAAGGCAACCGCTGTGGGTCCTTTCAGCACAAGCTCGACTGCTTGCGAATAACCAAGCTCCTCGAAGGCCAAACGTGCAAAATTGTTTTTGACAACATGGAGTTCTACGCCTTTCTCGCGCAGTTGTTGCCGCAATGTCGTGATCTGTTCGACCGTCAGGCCTCTGTATTCTGTGAAGACAAAATCATTCGAGCCCGAGATCATTTCTTTTAGCATGCCTATGGCTTCGGCTTTCCTTGACTGAATTTTCGATGCTTTAATGGCCATAGTCTTACCTCTTCTCCGATTTGTTCAGTGCGACTTTGACGCTTGGCCCCATGGTTGGCGTCAAGAATACCGAAGCAACAAAATCGCCTTTGGCATCAGAAGGGCGCTTGCGATTTATCTCTTCTACAAGAGTGCTTAGATTCTCGGCAATTTTCTCGGCCTCCATGGATACCTTGCCAACTGGTAGGTGAATAATCCCTAACTTGTCGGTGCGGAATTCGGTGCGGCCTTTTCTCAATTCGCTGAGCGCGCTGCTCAGATCGTTTGTAACCGTACCTGTCTTAGGGTTCGGCATAAGGCCACGGCGTCCGAGAACCATACCCAATTTGCCGACATCTTTCATCATATCAGGTGTCGCAACGGCTATATCGAAATCAAGCCATCCACCCTTGATT
>JAKJFY010000066.1:0-7257 GCA_022704665.1 Spirochaetota bacterium
AGCGGAATATTGAGGTCTATGGCCATTCTGCGGATGAGGTAGTCGTTTTGAAGTTCGTGTTTTCTGTTGTTTTTTGGAATATTGATCACGAGGTCTAAGACATGGCTGCGCATTAGGGTAAGTATATTTGGCTCTGCATTCTCGAGTGGCCAGTGGAGTGCCTGCGCTTCTATGCCGTATTTCTTTAGAAACTGAGCCGTGCCGTGTGATGCGTAGAGGGTGCAGCCCATTTCGACTAGTTTCTGTGCGCTCTCGAGGAAATCGAGTTTGTCTTCGAGCGGGCCTGTCGACAAAAGCAGCTTCTTGACTTTTGGTGAATAGCCAACCGAGACCATCGCCTTCATAAAAGCATCATCTAGTTCGCTGCCGATACAGCCCACTTCTCCGGTCGAAGCCATCTCCACGCCGAGCACGGGGTCCGCACCATGGAGGCGAGCAAAGCTGAACTGTGCTGCCTTGACTCCGACCCAAGGCTGGTCGTATAGCGCGTTCGGTGCCGCCTGTACTGCTTGACCTAACATAGCCCGCGTCGCCAGGTCTATCATGTTTATGCGTGAGACTTTAGAACAGAAGGGGAAGGATCTGCTCGCTCTTAGGTTACATTCGATGACCATTACGCGGTTCTGCTTTGCGACGAATTGGATGTTGAAAGGACCGGTGATATTGAGGGCGTTTGCGATTTTTTCGGTTATTCGGATGATTTTTCGAACTGTTTCGACATAGAGTCGCTGTGCTGGAAATACGACGGTAGCATCGCCCGAATGCACGCCGGCATTTTCGAGATGTTCGGTTATGGCATGGTATAAGAGCTTACCGTGCTTTGCAACCGCATCGATTTCAATTTCTTTAGCGTGCTCTATGAATTTGGAGATGACGACCGGATGCTCCTGGGAGATGTCTACAGCGAGTTCTAGGAAGGTCGCGAGGCTCTTATCGTCCCAAGCTACATTCATGGCAGCGCCGGAGAGCACATAGCTCGGCCTCACTAAGACGGGGTAGCCAACAGATCGTGCAAAGGCAATTGCCTCCTCGTCGGTGGTCAGCTCGCTCCAAGCCGGCTGTTCGATTCCAAGCTCGTCTAGGAGCGAAGAGAACTTGTGTCTATCTTCTGCTTTGTCGATGTTCTGTGGGGATGTGCCGAGAATTAGCGCACCTGCATCGAATAGAGGCAGGGCCAGATTATTGGCGATCTGCCCACCCATGGAGAGCAGTATTCCAGATGGCTCTTCCAATTCGTAGATATCCATGATGCGCTCGAAGTTCAGCTCCTCGAAATATAGCCTATCGCAGATATCGTAGTCCGTGCTCACTGTTTCGGGGTTGCAGTTGACCATAATTGTAGACTGGCCAAGGGCACGGCATGTTTCTACGGCGCTGACCGCACACCAGTCGAATTCGACGCTGGAGCCTATGTGGTAAGGCCCGCTTCCTATAACAAGGATGCTGCCATGCGATGGTTTTACATCGTCGGATGGAGCGATAATCGAATCGCGCGATAAGGATTTTGATGCAAATGAATGAGCGTAGGTAACATAGAGATAATTCGTTTGGGCGGGGTATTCTGCGGCCAGGGTATCGATTTGACGCACCGAAGGCCGCAGTCCAAGAATCTGACGCCAATGCCGCACTTCTAGTTCGTGAATGCCAAAGATGTGAGCAATTCCTGCATCCGAAAAGCCAAGGCGCTTTGCGCGCACAAGCATTGTGGCAATCTTGTCGTCGAGTGTTATCTCGGACGATGCAACCCGAGCTTGTCCTGCCATTTGGGCAGCCTTTTGCATTTCGAATTCGCATTGTCTGATAGAATCGATTTTACCAATAAACCAGGGATCGATACCTGTGAGTCTATTGATTTTTTGAACGCTCCAGCCTTCCGAAAGAGCTTGATACACTGCAAAAAGCCGTCTGTCTGTAGGATTGGAGAGCGAAGCGCGAAGCCTGCTTGATGCTATATTTGTTCGGCCTCCATCGCTCTGTAGACCGAACTGGCTTGCGCCTGTCATGCGAATAGCCTTCTGGAGCGCCTCCTCGAAGCTGCGGCCAATGGCCATCACTTCCCCTACGGACTTCATCTCGCTTCCGATGTGTTTGTCCACTTCCTTGAATTTTGCGAGATCCCAGCGCGGCATTTTTATGACACAGTAATCCAGGGCAGGCTCGAAGCAAGCAGTTGTGACCCCCGTTATTCTATTGCGCAGATCTGTTAGGCAAAAGCCGAGCGCGAGTTTTGCGGCTACGTAGGCCAAGGGGTAACCTGTCGCTTTGGAGGCTAGAGCCGAGCTACGCGAAAGTCGAGCATTGACCTCTATTATGCGATAGTCGCCAGAATGCGGATCCAAGGCGAATTGGATATTGCATTCGCCTACAATCCCCAAGCTCCTCACAAGCTTGAGAGCGATGCTTCTGAGGTCGTGGTATTCCCCGTCGGTCAAGGTCTGCGAGGGAGCCACGACAATGCTTTCGCCGGTGTGAATGCCCAGTGGATCGATGTTTTCCATGTTACAAATCGCAATACAGTTGTCCGCCTTGTCTCGCACAATCTCGTATTCGATTTCCTTCCACCCGCCGAGCCATTCTTCGATCAGCACCTGCGGAGAAAGGGCAAGGGCTTCTTCTGCTCGTGCTCGAAGCTCTTTTTCGTTCTTGCATAGTCCGGAGCCAGCGCCGCCAAGCGCAAAACCGGCCCTGAGCATTACGGGGTATCCTATGGCGTCGCCACATACGAGTGCTTCTTCGATATTCGTAGCTGCTTTGCTCTCCGGCGTCTTGAGCCCTAGTCGCCGCAGATGATTAGCGAATAGCTCGCGATCTTCGGTTAGCTCGATTGCTTTAATCGGTGTACCAAGTAGTTCTACAGCGTATTTATAGAGAATGCCGGCTTTGTGCAGCGCTAGTCCGCAGTTGAGGGCCGTCTGGCCACCAAAAGATAGAAGTATCCCATCGGGTCGTTCTTTTTCGATGACCTGCGCGACGAATTCGGGAGTCAAGGGTAAGAAATAGGTTTCATCTGCCATGCCTTCGCTGGTCTGGTTGGTGGCGATGTTGGGATTGATAAGGATTGTAAAGATGTTTTCTTCTCGGAGAGCCTTGAGCGCCTGCGATCCCGAATAATCGAACTCGCCCGCTTGCCCGATCTTGAGGCCTCCAGAGCCGAGCACCAGCACTTTTTTCATGATCTCTGCCTCTTTTTGTGGCTTGTGATATCTACTTCCTCCAAGAATTCTTCGATAAGGAATTGAGTATCGTGCGGGCCTGGGCAGCCTTCGGGGTGAAACTGCACGGCGCGAAAAGGCGCTTTTAGGGCTCTAATGCCTTCGATTGTTCCATCGTTGCCATTTACGAACCATGGCTCCCAGTCTGGTGGCAGAGAATCTTCGTAGATGGCGTAGCCATGGTTCTGGCTCGTTATATAGCAGCGCCCGCTTCTCGTATCGATGGCAGGCTGATTCTGGCCGCGGTGGCCATATTTTAGCTTATAGGTATCGGCGCCTGCGGCAAGGGCAAGGAGCTGCGTTCCCATGCATATTCCGAAAATCGGTTTGGATTCGATAAGGGCATGTCTAATATGGGCGACTGTCCTTGTGCATGCCTTTGGGTCCCCTGGGCCGTTCGAGATAAAAAGGCCGTCGTATTCAATCAGGTCTAGAGGGTAGTCCCAAGGCAGACTGACCACTTCCGCGCCAGCGTCGAGAAGAATACGCAGAATGCTTGCCTTTGCGCCGCAATCTATAAGCGCAATGGTGGGTCTTTCGCTTATCTCTAAGCTATTTACAACTGAGTCTTGTTTTTTCGACTCATTTTTGGGTGAGTTGTCCTTGGACTGATCGTCTTCTCGTCTATATCTTTTTAGACTCGATGGAGAGACGAGTTTGACTGGATTGTTGATCTTGATTTCGTCTCTAATAGGCTGAGGAGTTCCTTCGACTAGCACCTTGCCGTACATAGTTCCTTCTTCGCGCAAAACGCGAATCAGCCTTCTTGTGTCTATTCCTGCAATTCCAGGAATATTCTCCTCTTTGAGCCATCTAGAGAAAGACCGTTCGGCGCTGTAATGGCTTGTTTCGGAAGAAGCCTCTGCGACCACAACGGCACCGACTTGAATTTTATTGGACTCGAAATCGATAGGAATGCCAAGGGCATTGGTGCGTAGGCGAGGCACCCCGTGGTTTCCTATAAGCGGATAGGCGAACACAAGAATCTGTCCGCAATACGAAGGGTCTGTCAAAGACTGATTGTAACCGACCATTCCCGTCGTAAATACAACCTCGCCTTCTGTGGAGGCATCAGCTCCGATCGAATATCCCTCGAATATCGAACCATCTTCGAGCACAAGGCATGCCGATTTGAAATGAACGGGCATAGAACTTCCTTGCTTTCTTGCAAGCTTTCTGTAAGCTTTTTGCGACTTTATCCAAAAATTATGAATATTTCAAGGGCTATATGCATAAAAATAGGATAAATATACAAAAATAATGTAGAATAATGGATCCATCGCAAAAGTCATTCGAAAAGGACAGCCATCAGGCTCATATAGAGGGGAATCGTGATCATCGATGCGACAGTAGTCAGCGATGTTCCGATGGCTGCATACTCGGAATCGGATTTATAAGTTTCTGCAAGGATAGGTGTTTGGGTCATGGCTGGCATCGAGGCCTGCATAACAAATACTTCCTTCATGAGAAGCGGCATATCGAGGCTCCTGACAACCATAAACATTAATGCGGGCGTTATCAAAAATCGCCCAGCAAGCACCGCTATAAAATCTTTTTCGAACTTCAGCTTTTTCCAGTCTACTCGCGCGATCACAATACCAATGAACAGCATGGAAAGAGGCGTAGTCATATTGCCCAGGTATTTGCAGGTATCCATAATGGACTTCGGAAGCGTTATTCCCGCCAAGATAAAGAATACCGCAATCAAGAAGCCGATGAGAGGAGGCGATAGTATGCGTTTTAGCCCCGATAGCGATACAAGCGAGGGCATTGGGCTCTTATTGCGCACCGCGCCATCCATTGAAATGCCATATACGCCTATGGTCCAAAACAGCGTTGTGTTAGCTATATAGTAGAGGAGTGCATAGGGAAGGCTCTTATCCCCAAAGAGCAAAAGATTTACCGGCAGCCCTATGAATATCGAATTCGACAGCGCAAACATCGAGCGAAATGTGCCTTTTCTATCCTCTTTTACCTTGAGGATTTTGTCCACCATTATGGCGATGAGGTAGCTTGCGATCATAACGCCAAAAGGTATAACTAGGCCAGGTAGCATCGAGAGTAGTGTCGGTTTGTCATATCCTCCCATGAGATTCGATATCATATAGGCCGGTAGCGCCACGTTGACTACAAGGCGAGAAATGAGAGAGTTTCCACCGCCTTCGAACCATCGTGCCTTTGAAAGTCCAAATCCAATTGCAATCATTATGATTATGGAGAATACGCTTTGGAGAGCATTTAACATGGTTGTTGTCCGTCTCTTTACGCTATCTGCTTTCTATTTCTAAAAGCATCGTATCATAATCCATACTATTTCGCTTGATCGGTCTGGGCGTCCAGCTTTTTTGAAAAACCCCGATAAAGCGCAAAGGCAAGGCCAACCGACAGTGTGTCGACAATCGGTTGTACTGTCATAAGGCCATATAGAGGGATGAGCCGATCCATAAGAAACATGAGCGGCACATCTATAGTCGTTTTGCGGAATACCGATATTGTGAGTGCTCGTTTGCCTTGACCTGTCGCCTGAAACATAGTCGTGATTAGGTAGCTTATCGCCATCATGGGTGTCATAAGGCAGAGAATTCGTAGAAAACTTGCGCCCAGCCTTATGGTCTCCGGATCATTGATGAAGAGCCCTACAATAGGTTCTGCAAAAAGTTCAAAAATAAGTATACAGAATAGAGAAAAACAAACTGCGACAATTCGTGCAAACTTATTAGCTTCGTGTACTCTATTGTATCTCTTTGCGCCATAATTATATCCTATAAAAGGAAGTACACCTTGAGAGATTCCCATCGTCACATTCATAGGTAACATATCGATTTTTTTTGCAATTCCGATTGCGGCAAGGGCGGCGGAACCATACTTTGCAGTAAGGTTGTTGAGAACCGTGTTGGAGGTAAGGGATAGAATATTCTGTAGAGATGCCGGCAATCCGACAGATACCACTTTTGCTGCAATACTGAATTCATGGTCTAGCTTATGTGGAACAAAGGAGATGATGGTTTTGCCTTTCTTATGGGCAAGATACACGAGGAAATAGCAAACAGCCGCGCAATTCGATATCATAGTGGCGATAGCCGCGCCTTTCACCCCAAGGCCAAGCGTAAAGATGAATATCGGATCCAAAATCATATTGAGAATGCCTCCGAAGGACATTCCAATGCTCGCTTGTCTTGCGCCTCCTTCGGAGCGCACCAAGTGTCCAAAAAGCATGCCCATTACAGTAGGTATGCCGCCGATTACCAGAACCCATATTATATAATTGCTCGCAAAATCGTAGGTCTCCTGGTTGGCTCCCAGGAGCAGGAGCAATGGCCTCTGAAAGATAAAGGCTAGTATCGAAAAGATACCAGCCACGAAAATCGCAGAAATCAAGCAAAAGCTAGAGGTCTGTTTGGCTTTGGCTGGTTGGCCCGAACCCAGAAATCTAGAAATGACGCTACTGCCACCGACTCCAAAGAGATTTGCAATAGCCGTCAACATGGTATAGGCAGGCATGACGAGCGAAACTGCAGCCACCTTTCTCGGGTCGCCCAATTGGCCGACGAAGAAAGTATCGGTGACATTGTAGATCATTGTCACGAGCTGACTTATTACGGTTGGTATGGCAAGATTGGCCACCGCCGATGGAATCGAGGCACTACGGAATACTTCTATTCTAGCTGCATCGTGGGCTGGAGCTACATATACGCTTTCGTGTTGAACATCTTCCAAATCGCACAGACCACCTTTCTTGTTATTTCTCTATTCTTAGGATGAACATAGCCCCATAGATTATCCGCATACTCAAATAACTTAAAGGGGTATGGCATTCCGGAAAAAGTTTCTTATCGCAGATATCCAAGCCATTGTGCCTGTCGCGCAATCATTACATCCACTAACTCCGGTACTCGTTCGCAGATCGGTACGACTGGATTGACCAGAAGGGCTTGAATTACGAGGTCTTTGCTCTTATGGAGAATCGCTTCTGCGGTGAGATCGTAGACGCCAGCGTAATTGCGCAAGAGAGCTGCAAAAGCCCTTGGATAATCGGGGAATGCTA
>JAKJFY010000067.1:0-7210 GCA_022704665.1 Spirochaetota bacterium
GGGTCGGCTTATCCCTATAGGGCTCACCTTTCCATAGACAAAATCGCCCACAGTTACCGCACTCATTGCAGAGGCGATCGATATGCAGAATTTGCGCAGGTTGATCGAACAGTCTTCCTGTTTCAATGATTATGTTCGCCCGGTTGGGACAGACTTCGACACATCGCAGACAAGCCGAATCACATGCCAGACAACGCTCCGCTTCTATTGCTGCAAATGAGGGATCATCGATAGATAGAGATTCCATCATCTTGCCGCGATTTAGGCGAGATGCGCTGTCCCATAAAGGAGCTCGATAGTCTTTATTGATTACTTCTATTTCTCTTTTTTTTAGAATGGCTAAGGCCGCCACTCTTCCATCCGCTTCCGAGGCTATGATCGAAGAAGGTCCTCTCCGAGCATCGCCACAAATATAGATTCCAGGAATCGAAGATTCCATTGTATCTTCGTCTACAATTGGAAGACCATTTTTTGCCACTTCGATTCCGAAATTATTGAAGAGTGTGGGATCAGGCGCTTCCCCCACTGCTGCAATCATGAGGTCGCAAGGAAGCGAAAATGTTTCATCAGTTGGCACTGGACTAGGCCGTCCAGACTCATCTTTCTCGCCTAGTTTCATGCGACGCAATGTTATTGTGCCTGGTCCTAGCGCTTCAGGTAGTGTCAATTCGAAAAAAATAGATTCTTGATTTTTCTCTTCTGAAGATGAATCTGGGGAAGATGAGGGATCTTGAGAAAAATATGAAGCTCGATTATCAGGACTAATCATAAGTGCGGTAGCTTCCGCGATTGCATTTGCTAGCTCTTCCTTATCTGCAGGCATCTCGTTTTTACTGCGCCTATAAGACCAGTAGACATGTTCTACACCAGGGATTCTAGATGCCAACCTAACCGCGTCGCATGCAGTGTTGCCTCCTCCCACAACAAGTACATTTTTCGCTCCATTAAGAGGATCAAGGCCTTTTTCCATGCAAGAGCGGAGAAAATCGAGCGCATGCAAGACTTTTATGCCATCTCCATCAAGCATTAAATTGCGAGCATGGTATGCTCCATGAGCAATGACAATGGAATCGAATTCATCTTTTTTTAGGGCTTTACAAGCTTCTATAGTAGAAATCTCGGTACCGAATCGAAACTCTACACCTAGTTTTTCAAATCTATCGATATCCGAAGCAATATCCTCTCGAGAAATTCTGAAAGAAGGAATGACCGCAGAAGGTACGCCGCCAGCAATAGGTAACTTTTCAAAAATAACGACTTTCTGCCCATGTTGAGCCAAATACCAAGCACAAGCAAGCCCAGCAGGCCCTGCTCCAATTATCGCTGTTTTTCCAATAGCTTCTCTAGGCCATGCTGGTCGCATTTCATTTTCTGATTCTAGGTCTGCTGCTCGCACGGTCGATAATTTCATATCTCGGATTCGTACCGCGCCCTCATAATCAACGCGTGAGCAATGTTCCTGGCAAATATGATCGCACAGAATTCCAGTTATTGTGGGCAGCGGATTATCTGAAATAACAATGGAAAGCCCTCTATTTGCATCGCCAGTTCCTGTTGCGGCAACATAAGCAGGTACCTTTTGTCCCACAGGACATGCTTCAATACAGGGTGCCGCAAAACAATCGAAAAGCGGCAAGGGTCCTTCAATTGAAGCCATGCCTTCTTTCCATTCCTTACGGTAATAGGGTTTTAAAAAGACTCCTTCGGCAAGTGCATCTAAAGCTGCCGAATCCGGCTTCTCGGGAGCAAATGGCAAACTTGCGAGTACATCTTTTACCATGTGTCCTAAGCGCTGATAACCTCCTGGCTTCAGTAAATCGGTTGCAATTGTAAGTGGGCCTATTCCCGCTCTGATTAGATCGGCCGCATTGAAGGCTGAGACACCGCCGCAATATGAAAACCGCGCTCCGAAATCAGGCAAAGCATGAGCTAGTCTTGCTGCAAGGTGGATTGTTATTGGGAAAAGAGCCCGGCCTGAAAGGTATCGTTCCATACCAGGCAAATAATCACCGTCATTTATGTTGGCCAGAGTATTAGAAAGCTTGATGCCAAACCGCCTTCCCCTGTTGGCCGCAACCTCGCCCAAGGTGTTTATGAGCGATATCGCCATGTCGAATTGCAGATCGTGCTCGAAACTCTCACGTTTTAGGACAATATCCTTCCACCCAAGTCTATCGAGAATCCTTCGTGCATTCTCGTAGCCAAGAAGGGTGGGGTTTAGCTTTATATAGGTATCAAAGCCTTTCTCTTCAATGAGATAGCGGCCTATGCGCTCAATTTCGTCAGGAGGACAACCATGCATGGTCGAGAGCGTCACCGAATGTACGGGTCGAACTGGCATGTGATCTGCAATAGAGCGGGCCTTCTCGAGTGCTTGAGATCCAAAAGCCTGCATAAAAACTGGAGATTCGACAAAAGACTTGAGCTCTTCAAGCGCACGTTCCCAATAAGAGCCCGTTTCGGGTCTGCGCATACCTTCGATAAAAGCGTCCATTTTTTCGCTCTTGAGGCCTTCGAGCGTGTAACCCACCGACATATTGAATAAAAAATCGCTTGGTTTATGTGACCATATTCTTGCAAAAAGATTGATGACCATCCAGGCATTTATATATTCAATACGCGCCTCTTCGAGCGAAAGCTCGGTGGACCATTCGACATTGTATCCCTCGTCGAGCGCATCGATGCAAGGCTTGTCGATGTCAAGATGATCGTTCTCCTGCACCGTTTTTAATTCGAACACCCTCGCTCCCGAAAGGTATGCTGCGATGAGGTTAGGAGCAATCTGCGTGTGAGGCCCGGCCGCAGGCCCCAGCGGAATGCTTATTGTAGAAGCCATTACAGGCATGCCTGCGCTCTCCGCTTCCTGCTCGAATATATCAAGCCAAGTAGATTCCGGAATTTCGAAAATGCTACGTTTTGCTCTGTATTCGCCTGCAATGCGCGCAAACAGAGCGGGCAGCGCTGTGGCCTTCATTATCTTGCTCATCGATACCCCCAAGTAAGAAATGTGCCATAACCAGGTTTGGCAAGAATCGTGCCTTCTTCGTTGAAAAATATAGGGTCTTTAAGCGCTCCGAGAGCTGCGGCAAGCCTAACCGAGGCATATACGCAAGAACCTCGCACCCATGTGCCTTCGATCCGCCCCGAAAGCACCATTCCCGCAAAGGGAGTTATCGCACTTTTGCTCATCATAGCCGAGGGGTCTAGCCGCTTCGTATGCTTTGGATCGACGAGGACAATATCGGCATCTTTGCCAGGAGCAAGCGAGCCCTTTCCTTGCCAAAGTCCATATCTTCTAGCCGCACCTCCACTTGTCACCTCGAGGAAACGATCGAGCGAGAGCTTCTTAGTAAACAACCCCTCAGATAGCATGTATTGAAAGAGTGTACCGGTGCCGGGAATGCCGCCATACGCCGTAATTGGGTCATCTGTGAATTTTTCATAATCGGGTGCTCCCGCATGATCAGATGTGACAAAATTTATCTTACCATCAGCGAGAAGGTGCCAAAGAATCGCTTTTTGTTCTGGGCTTTTCACTGGTGGAGCCGTCTTGAGTGCGGCTCCCAAGCGAGCAAAGTCCATCTCATCGAACGCAAGGTAATGAGGGCAGGTCTCACATGTGGCTCCGCGCTCAAAAGCTGCTATGGCGGCCTTGGCTGTACCAATATGTACAATGTGTACATATTTGGCATATTGTCCTGCAAGTTTTAGAGCCTTCGTCACCGCTACTATTTCGGCATCCATTGGACGCGAGGCATAGTAGTCTATCCATTGCGGTTTTTGTGCGCCACGTAGCAATTTTCTTTCCTTGGTTGCTTCCGAAATTACATAAGGGTCTTCGGCATGTAAAAGAAGGGGGCGCCCCTCTTTTCCGCAAGCCTTTGCAGCGGCGGCAAATTGGGCCTCGTCTATCGCAGGAAATGTATCCATGCCTGAGACGAAATAAGATTTGAAGCCAAGCACTCGAGGAGTCAGCGATGCTATCACCTCAGAAATATGCTCAGGAGCCATATTTCCATTTATGCCACCATAAAAGCCAAAATCGATCAACGCTTTTTTTTGTACTATTGATAGCTTCTCTTCGAGTGCCTCTTTAGAGATGACAGGTGGAATGGAAGTACAGGGCATGTCTATGATGGTGGTAACGCCTCCTCGGGCTGCCTCTGCGGAGCCATGCAGAAAATCTTCGCGATGCGTAAAGCCAGGCTCGTCGAAGTGAACATGGGGATCTATTGCCCCTGGAAATGCGAGAAGCCCATGTGCATCTATGATTTCTTCATCATCATAAGCATCAAGGTTATTTTGTTTATTCGCGCCGGAATTCGTATTCTCCAGCGGATTATCTGCTTTCTTCTTAAGGCCTGCTTCCTTGATAGAAGCTATTTTGCTGCCTTTTATGAAAATATCGACAAGCCGAAAATCGCGCTCACCAGGCAATGCTGCAGCGACATTTGCTACTATCATTCTGCTTCTCCCTGCCAAGAATATTCCACATCAGACTTTTGTCCACATGTGGTTTTCAGTTGCTATATCTATTTTGTTTTGCTCTGAAATGAGCAGTTTCATAATTTTCTCTGGGATAAGGGGCAGATCGTAATATTCGAGCGTCTTTCCTGTTGCAGCTCTAATGGCCTCAAGAACAGCAAAATAGCCCGCAATACCATACTGCAATGGAGGCTCGCCGACTGCCTTTGAGTTATAGGGTGCAAATGGATTCTCGATGCTTGGCAGGAATTCGATATCTATGCTGGGAGGAATAAAGTTTATATCGGGCACTTTATAGGTAGATAGCGTGTCCGAAATAGGTTTACCATCGGGCTCGAATCGCAGATCTTCGAGCAGAGCCCAGCCCAGGCCTTGTGCAAGGGCTCCTTCTATCTGCCCTATGTCGACGCTTTCATCGATACTCTCGCCAATATCGTGGACAATTGTTGCCCTGTCGATTGTATATGTGCCTCGCAGGACGTCTATGCTGGCTTCTATCAGCGCTGCGCCATAGACATGATAGGCAAAAGGCTTTCCACGCTCGGTTTTCATATCATATTCGAGCATCGGTGTCGCATAGAATCCATGTGCGGATAGATCTTGCCGTGAAGCGCTCATGGCCTCGACAAGCTGCTCCCAGCTGAGATTGCCAGGTGCTCCATCTACTAGCACTGCTCCATCTTTGATATCGATTTTTTTGAGATCGACCATAAGGAGCTCTGCGGCTTTCTTTAAAAGTCTTCCTCGGATTTCCTGGCATGCAATTTTTGCCGCCATACCATTCATATCCGATCCCGTACTCGCGGCGGTCGGCACAGTATTGGCTACCGTCAAAGTTGTGGTGCGCTGAACCGTAACTCGATCTATTGGAACACCGAGAGTCTTTGCAACAATTATTGCGATTTTTCGCGCCACCTGCTGGCCCATTTCGATGGCGCCCGTCGAGACCACTACCGAGCCATCGCTGTAGATATGTACAAGAGCTCCGGCCTGATTCATCTGTAGCTTGGTAAAACTTATGCCAAATGCTACGGGAATAAGGCCAACGCCCTTCTTCTGTAGTCTATGCGAGGCATTGAACTCTGCAATTCTAGCTCTTAGCGCAGGATAATCGACCTTGCGGAGAAGCTGCTCGACCGAGTCCGATGCGCGCACTCGCTCCATGGTCATGCCATAATAGGTCACGTCGCCTTCTTGGAAGAGATTGTTCCGCTTTATCTCTACTGGATCTATTCCCATCTTCTGTGCAAGCGCATCGATTGCCGATTCGATAACAAAGAACGCTTGAGGCCCTCCAAAGCCCCTGAAGGCGGTGAAAGAGGGCAGGTTCGTATGGCACATATAGCCAGTTACTCTGACATTCGGGATCTGATAGGCACCCGTAGCATGCAGCACGGTGCGTGCAAGAATTGCCGCCGATAGATCGCAGGTTGAGCCAGAATTCTGGTAGTAGTCTGCCTCGAAAGCCATGAGTTTGCCGTTCGCATCTGCGCCGAGACGAAAATCTGTGGAATAAGGATGACGCTTGCCTGTGGCCCGCATATCATCCTTGCGGTTGAGGTATATTTCGACTGGCTTTCCCGTAACCCAGGAAGCGACGGCGGCCATACATGCCCAATTGGCTCCTTGATCTTCTTTGCCGCCAAATGCTCCACCTAGGCGTCTTGCCTCGACTTCCACCATGTTCATGGGTAAGCCCAGCGCTTGAGCAACCGCTCTTTGTACGCCCGTTGGCCCCTGTGTACTCGAAATGACATGTACTCTACGACCATCTATAACTTGAGCGATCGCTCCCTGGGTTTCGAGATAGACATGTTCTTGCCCACCCGAATCTACCCTGCCTTCGACGACAAAGGCACATTTCGAAAATGCCTCGCGCACGTCGCCACAAGCTATCGTCCGCGGTGGAAATATAAAATCTCCCTTGGTTGCCGCTTCCCTTGCATCTATGATTGCAGGAAGGCTTTCTCCTTCGATGCGCACAAGGCTTGCGGCTTTTCTTGCAAGACTGCGAGAAGTCGCCACAACAATTGCCAAAGGCTGGCCCCAATAATGCCACTCCTCCTCTGGAAGGAGCGGCTCGTCGGGCTTGTTAAACCCAATCTGATTGGTTCCGGGGATGTCTTTTGCTAGGATGACCCGTACAGAAGCGTCGAGCTCTATAGCCTTCTCTATGTGGATAGAGTGGATTTTTCCATGTGCGCTCTGCGATAGAACGACGACGGCCTGGAGGCAACCTGCCGGACGCGGAATATCATCTATATATTGAGTTTGTCCTAGAACATTTGGCAGCGATTCGGGTATTAAGCCCGACGAGCCGCCTTCCAATTCCGCTCGGCCTGCCCATCTAAGACTCATGTCCGAATTCGCCTTCCTAGCCCAGAATTCGTCTCGCTCAACTATATCTTTATTATTCATGGAAATAGCTCCTCCGCAATACCGCTATCTTCAAAGAGGCGCACAAAATGTGCAAGCATGAGCCTATAGACCATTCTGCGCCTATATTCTTCAGATCCGCGCACATCGCTTATGGGCTTTACCGAAGCCTCCGCCGAACTAGCTGTTTTCTTTGCAAGCTCGGCCATCGTTTTCCCATCCGAGATAGGGCAGAATGAGCCTTCGAGCAGCTCCATTGCTGTTTTGCTTACTATTGGTATAGGCGCTACTCCTCCAAGGCTTATGTATACATCCTTGAACTTTTGCTCTTCGATTCTAAAAGATATGG
>JAKJFY010000068.1:0-7009 GCA_022704665.1 Spirochaetota bacterium
ATAACCAACCGAGCGACTTGAGCAACCAATACCAGATACGATAACCATGTTGTTTTTATCAAGCCCAAGTTTATCAATCGCGCGCACAAGGGCACCGGTAACAGTGCCATTTCCACAGCCAGGGCACCAAATATGGGGAAGTCGATCTTGACGAAAGTAAGAGAGAAATTCAGCCATTAGAGTGCCTCCTTGATCGCCGCAAAGACTTCATCTGGATGAAAAAGCTCACCATTGGCCTTACCGAGCCTTATCACAGGTTGTTCGCACGCAGCCGATCTCTCTATCTCGAGTGCAAGCTGACCAAGATTCATCTCGGGCACGACAATTTTTTTTGCGGACGCTAATAAGGACTTTACGGTCTTAATAGGGAAAGGCCATATAGTCTTAAGCCTAAGCATGCCTACTTTATAGCCTTCTTTGCGGGCACGCCTAACTGCAGAAAGAGATGCCATTGCAGAAGATCCGAAGGATACTACAGCCAGATCGCAACCCTCTAGCTCCTCTGCGAAATAGTCTGCCAACTCTTCGGTTTTGTTTTCGATCTTTAAATTGAGACGGCGCGCAAGTGCTCCTGCTATGGCAGGCTTACTAGTCGGAGCGCCATTTTCATCGTGAGTCAGACCTGTACAGTGCCAACGATAACCCATTCCAAAAGGAGCCATGGGCGGCACACCTCCGTCGGGATCCGCTGCATATGGCTTATAGCCTTCTGGGCTCTCTGGCATTGGCCTTCTAGGAATCGCATAGCTTGATGGATCGGGTAGAACAACTTTTTCTCGCATATGCCCAATCACTTCATCCATCAAGACTATGACTGGAACACGATACTTCTCAGATAGCTCAAAAGCGCGGAATGTCAGCTCATAGCACTCCTTTACATTGCCAGGAGCTAATGCAATTATCGGATGATCTCCGTGTGTACCCCATCTGGCCTGCATTACATCCCCCTGAGCTGGGCTCGTTGGCATACCGGTCGAAGGACCAACACGCTGTACATCTATGATAACTACAGGAATCTCGCAGAGGCCTGCATAGCCTATTGCTTCCTGCATCAGAGAAAAGCCAGGACCTGAAGTAGCGGTCATGGCTTTGGCACCAGTCAATGAAGCACCAATACACGCTGAAATTGAGCCAATCTCATCTTCCATTTGAATGAATTTGCCTCCCACTTTTGGAAGCTCTTCCGAGCACATCTCGGCTATCTCTGTGGAAGGAGTGATAGGATAACCAGCATAAAATCGTAGCCCCGCAGCTATAGCAGCCATGGTGCATGCCTCGTTTCCTTGCATAAGCTTTATAGTTTCAGCCATGGGATGCCTCCGATTTTAAGCCCAGACCAACCTGATTGATGCCTGCTTCGAATTTAGCTTTTTCTTCGACAGGGTGAACTTCAATCGCAAAATCGGGACAACGGAGTTCACACATTCTGCATCCGATGCAGTCATCCGGCCTGGCAGGAAAAGCCTTTTCGTTTCTTAGCTCCAACACCTTCTTTGGGCAGAAAGCCACACAGATGTTGCAACCTTTGCAGTATTTTACTCTGACGATGTGAAAAAATTTCTTTTGAGGACCAGCCATTTCTTTGCTCTTGAAAAATAATCGCCGCACTCAATCTAACAGACCGAGCATTGCTCCTTTAGATGTTCCTTCAAAAAAGAAAAACTTTAAAGGATAAATATAAGCAGGAATGCATTACGGCGTTTTTTTATTTTACAGTTTATTCACGATTTTGTCAAAATCTATCAATTCTTGCATAAACCATATATGCTGCCGATACTTGTCGCTTCCAGCGATTTGAGATACAAATAGACTCCAGGAGTTTTTGAGATGAAATACTTAAAGATTCGCGATTTAACACTTCGCGATGGTCAACAGTCACAATTTGCTACACGCATGAATAATAAGCAGGTCAAGGCCGTACTGGATGATTATCGCCAGAGTCATTTTTATGCTATGGAAGTATGGGGTGGCGCTGTTCCTGACTCAGTCATGAGATTTCTTGGTGAAGATCCATGGGATAGGCTCACTACAATCAAGGAAGGAATTGGCAATGCCTCAAAACTGACTGCCCTCTCTCGTGGGCGCAATCTATTTGGATATAACCCCTATCCTGATTCGGTAATCGAAGGCTTTTGCAGAAATGCCATTGCAGCGGGCGTAGATATCATGAGGATTTTCGATGCGCTCAACGACATCGACAATATGAAGTCTTCGATCCGCTCTGTTAAGGAGGCAGGTGGCCTAGCAGATTGTGCGGTCTGCTATACTGTCGATCCGCATTTCACATTGAGAGACAGAATAAAAGGGATTTTTTCCGGCAAGAAGATACCACCAAAGATTTTCACCGTAGATTATTATGTCAAGAAAGCAAAAGAGCTTGCTTCTCTCGGCGCTGACATGATCACAATCAAAGATATGGCAGGACTGATAACTCCTACTATGGCTGCTGATCTCATAAAAGCGCTAAAAAATGAACTTGAGATTCCTATTGATCTTCATACTCATTGCACGCCAGGCTTCGGAGTAGCAAGTCTGCTTGCAGCTATGGTCAATGGAGTCGACATTGTAGATACGGCAATTCTGTCTTTTTCTGGAGGGCCCGCCGCCCCGGCTTATGAAATAATACGCATTTTTGCAGACAGATTGAGCCTCTCCGTAGATGTCGACAATGCTGCTGTCGCAAGAATAGACAAACGTCTTAGGCAAATCCGAGCAGAACTTGCAGCCTTCGATCAATATAAAAGACTTCCGCCTGAACTCGATCTTTCTAAGGATAGCCTATCACCAGAGCTCTCTAGGCTCTTTGATGACGCTATAGAAGCAGCTGTCGGAGGCAAGTACCAAAAATCTCTCGCAATCTGCCAGCAAATAGAAAAAGCCTTTTCCTACCCCGAGCCAGATGAGATTGTGCGTCACGCACAGATACCTGGCGGCATGTATACCAACATGCTCACTCAGCTCAAGGAAGCCAAGCTGGAACATCTCCTCAATGAAGTTCTTAATCTTGTGCCAACTGTGCGGCTCGATGCTGGACTCCCGCCGCTAGTGACTCCCACCAGTCAGATTGTGGGTGTACAGGCAGTGAACTGCGTTATAAGTATGCACGAGGGAAAGGACATGTACGAAAACGTCTCGAAAAACTTCGAAGACCTTATCCTCGGTTTATATGGAAAGACTCCATGGCCGGTCGATCCTGAATTCCGCTACAAGATTTGTGGTACAAGAGAAGAAGTTCCTTATGACACAAGCAAGTACAAACCTCAAGATAACCCACCGGTTCCAGAAGCAGGAGGAACTCTGCTCGCATTGAATGAAAAAGAACAACTACTTCTAGAGCTATTCCCTTCGGTGGCAGCCAAGTTCTTGAAAAATAAAAGGATTGCGGAATGGCAAGCAGCACATCCAGAAGGTATCCCTTCTGAAGCACAACCGCAACCTGCAGAACATCCCATTTCCCTATACTTTGATCCTAATTACGAGCCAAATGATGGAGAGCCACCATCTTTCTGGGAGATTGCACCAGGTTGGGCAGGATGGACAGATTATATCTCTATAGAACAATAGAAAGCTCTCTTAGCTTCCCTAGCCCTTGATTACCAAGAGAGGCTTGGCACGTGCCACAAGACTTGCAAGGCCAGAACCGCTCACCGTTTTCACAACATCGTCCACGTTTTTATAGGCAATAGGAGCTTCTTCACAGGCCAATCGTTTGCTAGCTGCAAGCAATATTACAGAATGCGCGCGCATCTGGTCTGTAAGAGTATCAAACTGAATCTGACGTGCAGCTGCGTTACGGCTCATACGCCTGCCTGCCCCATGTGCAACGCTTCCAAAACTATCTTCCATAGCTTTAGGTCCGCCAACCAATATATAGCTGCCTCTCATCATATCACCAGGCAAAAGAACGGGTTGGCCAACTTCTCGCGCATGGAGGGATAGCTCAGGGTGGCCAGCAGGAAAAGCGCGTGTAGCACCCTTTCTGTGAACAAGTAGCCGCTTTTCCTTTCCTTCGACGGTATGGGTCTCAAATTTTGCAATGTTATGGGCAACATCATATAAGAGTTGCATTCCAAGCGAATCCCAGGGCTTTCCAAATTCCTGGGCAAAAACCTCACGCACAGAATAGGTTATCATCTGCCTGTTTATCCATGCAAAGTTTGCAGCCGCCGCCATAGCCGAAAGATATTCTTTGGCGATAGGATCGCGAATAGGTATGCTAACAAAATCATGTTCATATAGAGGCAGCTTATACTGTCTCATCTTCGGGCGCATGCGCGCGATATACTCTGTAGCAACCTGATGGCCCAAACCCCTTGATCCGGTGTGGATCCAGATAAGTACTTGCCCCTCGAATAGGCCATAGGCCTTAGCGCGTGCTGTGTCAAAAATGCGCTCTACTGTAGCTATCTCGAGAAAATGGTTACCTGCCCCCAGAGTTCCGAATTCTTCCTTTCCCCTCTCTACAGCCCTATCGCTTACTGCTCGCTCATCGGCTTCCTCTAGACGTCCTCCGCTTTCAACAGATTCGAGGTCGGAATCTTCTGCAAATCCCTTAGCCAAAGTCCACTGCAGCCCGTTGTCCATCGCTTTTCGAGCTTCTTTAGCAGATACTCTCAACGCACCTTTCGAACCAACCCCTGATGGTACACGGGAGAAAAGCTCCTTGCCGATAGATTCGAGTCTCGGACGAACCATTTCCTCATCGAGAGAAGTAAGAATTACTCTTACGCCGCAATTTATGTCGAATCCCACACCTCCAGGCGATACAATGCCTTCATCTATGTCGAAGGCAGCCACGCCGCCTATCGGAAAAGCAAAACCCTGATGCATATCGGGCATGCCAAGCGCTTCTTTTACTATGCCAGGCTGTCGAGCTACATTTACTAGCTGTTCTATGGATTTGTCTTCACGAAGAAGGTCGAAAAGCGATTCGGAGGCGTAGATGCGAGCAGGAACACGCATTCCTTCCCTCACAGGAATCAGATATGAGAACGGATCGATCCTTTCGATTTCCATAAGCCTTCCTGCTTTTAGATAAGACGTTCTATACTGCAAGCCTCCGGAATTCCTAATCTGCTCAACATAGTGCGATACGCTTTCTCTGTCCCCGAAGTTACTATTTCTAGACAAGATTTTACAGATTCGCTAAAAAGGACCCCCTCGGCTTGTTCTGCATTTTCAATGCTTCTGTTTTCTATCAAATTGGATTGCCAGTCTGCTTTCTTCAATAGCTCGATTACAGCTTTGGCTTGCAGATCGGCAGGATCGATAAATTCCATCTCTGGCGCTAGAGACTTGAATAAGTCCATAACAATGGGATAATGCGTGCAGCCAAGAAGCACCGAATGAACCGGATGAAGCGCTGCAAGCTGTGCGAGCATGGATGAGATCTCCTTGCTGATGGCTGATTTGTCATCTATTGATTCATCGATAAGCGCAGCTAGCCTGCGGCTTGGTACCCCATGAATGTGCACGGCAGGATTAAGATCGCTTACCAGTTTTGCATGCAAGCCTGATCTGACAGTGAACTCCGTGCCAAATAGGCCTAGATCCGACTCCCCGCAAGTGGCGAGATATTGCGCTGCCGGAGAGATGATATCGACTATCGAAGATCCCCAAAAAGGCTTCAAGCGATCTATCGTAGCAGAAATAGTATTGCATGCAATCGCCACGATTCGAATATTACGTTCCGAAAGGACTTCTAGCATTCGTAAAGTTAGCTCTACTATTTCATCCAATGGCCTGTTGCCATAAGGCACATTTGCATTATCGCCTATGTAGACAATATCAGCTGGTACATTTCTCAATAAAAGGCTCCTAACAACTGTGAGCCCGCCCATGCCGCTATCGATTACTCCAATTTTCTCGTTCATGAACAATATTGATACACGACAATTGTTTTCTGTCAATCGAATGCCTTAGAGCAAAAACGTCCACCTCTATAATAGCTTTATTATTGCGATGCTTTGCTATTCCAATATGAGCTCGAATTCAGCAGACACTGTAACGCTGATTTCAATCTCTCCTGGACTTATAGACTCTGAGCCGAAGGCCGCTGCCTTCATAACCATATTTCCGGTATCGAGTGCTGAGAATCTATCTTGTATACTGACTCTTATGGGAGCTCCCAATCTCAAGCCTAGCGCGCTAGCACCAACCTCGGCCTTTGAGCCAGCCTCCAAGCAGGCTGACTTGATGAGTTGAGCCTTAAATGCTTCTAGATCTCTACGATCATAAGAGACTGACCGTACAACATTTGCTCCAGCTGCTATTGCTTTATCGATGATCATGGCTACAGATTCCAGATCCGAAATTTCCACTGAAATGCTTGTTTCCGCCCTGTAGCCTTTTATGACATTCTCTCTGTCTTTTTCTGTGCTATATACTGGCGAAATACGGTAAGAACTTGTCTTCATCTTAAGTCGCTGGATGCCTGCTTGAGATAGAGCATCGAGGACCATGGAGGCTTGATATCCAAGTTGCTCTTGGGCATTTGAGGCAGTATCAGTTTGTATCTCAATCCCGAGACTCAAATTGGCCACATCCGGCTCTACATACATAGCTGCTTGACCGTAAACCTGAATACTATGGCTAGACGCTGATTGTGCACCCGCGGCCACGGCGATAAAAGACCAGATAACCAATCCAAAGAGGCCAGAACAAATAATAAAAAAGCCCTTTTTCTTTTGAGCTATGCTCATAGTCTCCTCCTTGCTTATTATATGTTGAGATAGAAGTCTTAGATATAGGTAAGTATTGAGCTACTTGTTCAATAAAAAATTAACATCATCGAATAGTCGAATCTGAGAAAGAAAAGAACTTCTCGAAAGGTTTTAGAAGCCGATCATATGCGATCTGAATATTGCCTTCAAAAGCATTTATATCGTAAGAGTCATTCCCATTGTAAACATTCTGTACCAGAGACAAGACAAGTAGCATAAAAAGGTAAATATGATTCTGAAGATCCTGCCCGATTTCTTCTGCAGTTAAACGATCCTTAACCTTTGAT
>JAKJFY010000006.1:0-65311 GCA_022704665.1 Spirochaetota bacterium
ACCTCAAAGGGATCCGTAAGAAACTTTCCTTCGAATTGACCTAAGAACGTCACCTTTTTGGCTTTATCCACATAATAAGTCGGATTAGATGCATTCATTCCAAGACCCGGCGTATCATTGAGCGCCATTATCCTTACTCCCGCTATGCTGCGATGCAAATCAATGCCAACTAAGAGGGTCGCATTCCCTCCATAACTTGGACCTGAAGCCTTTATGGCCAATCCCAGAGGCACAGTGTCGCTCTTTACCTCATATACCGATTCAAATCTGATATTTGGCTCTGGGCTTGTAAGATCCTCGACAACCTCGAAGGTAGTTGCCTGCGGAAAGATATCTTTCAAGGAGGTCTGCAGTTGAATTTCGCTTTGTCTTTCGATGCTGTCTTTGGTAAAGGCATAGACAACCGCAAGACTTGCGCAAGCAATCGAGGCATATAGCATAAGGATCAAGCCAAGCTTAGTCTTTTTCATTTTGTAGCCTCCTTGGATGGCTTAACAGGCTTGGGAGGAGGCACAAAGCCATATTTTTTCGTTCGGAGCTTATTGAGAAAAGGCGTCAGAACATTCATGATCAATATCGCATAGGTCACTCCCTCTGGATATCCGCCAAATTTCCTTATAAGAACAGCAATCAAACCAATACCAATACCATAGAGAGCCTGGCCTTTTTCTGTCAGTGGCCTTGTAGCATAGTCTGTTGCCATAAAGAAAGCGCCAAATGCTATACCTCCAGTCAACAAACTAAACACTGGATCCATTCCCAAAAGCCATGAGAACACAAATGTAGATGCTAATACCGATACTGGCACTATCCACTGAATGACTCCGATGGCAAGAAGAAAAAGCCCACCCAAAAGCACAAGCAAAATCGAGCTCTCTCCAATGGTACCGGGACGGTATCCCATGAATAGCTGACGATAAAATGCCCCGATATCGCTCGCGCCGAAATATTTGGCTACATCGACCAATGAGTTGCCCTGCTTGATTAGATTTAGCGGTGTGGCAGCACTAATAGCATCGGCTGGCAATGCAAGGCCTTTTGGCATGCTCCAGCTAGTAATCGCAGCTGGGAAGCTCATGAGCAAAAAAGCGCGGCCAATCAGCGCTGGATTGAAGGGATTCGCGCCGAGCCCACCAAAGAACTCCTTTGCTACAACAATCGCAAAGACAGCACCCAGCGCAACCATCCAGAGAGGAGTGCCTGGAGGCAAAACTAGCGCAAGCAGAAGCCCACTGACAACAGCTGAAAAATCGCCAACCGTTGTGCTAGCCTTAATAAGCTTTCGAAATAGGAATTCCGATAGCACAGCCGCTGTAATCGAAGTAAGAATGACTCCAAGGGCGGCCAATCCATAGAGATATATACCATAGGCCGCCGCTGGCACCAATGCCGTTACAACAGAAAGCATAATGCGCGGCGTATCGACTGGCGAGAATGTGTGTGGGCTGGAAGATAGTATGATTTTCTTATCTGACATTCTGTGCCTCCTTCTGCTTCAGCGCACGGAGCACCTGTTTCCCAACCCTGAAGCGCTGCACAAGATAACGATGCGCTGGACATACAAAAGAGCAAGCACCACATTCGATACAATCCTGAAGGCCGATCTTCTCAGCTTCGCCATAGTTATCGCTCTCGATCGCAATAGCGAGCAAGGCGGGGCTAATCTTCATCGGGCAAGCTCGAATACAGCTACCACAGCGGATGCAGGTCTTTTCCTCAAACCGCAAGGCTTCTTCGACACTCATTAGAAGCACGCCCGAAGTGTTCTTTTGTATCGGAATGTCCGTACTCGGTACAGCAACTCCCATCATTGGCCCGCCAAAGACAACTTTGGAAAGCGTTTCTTCATCGATATCGATTATTCCGGATTTGGCAAGGTCGGCCACCACGGTCCCAACAGGTGCAATGAGGTTCTTTGGAGTCTTGCAAGCTCCTCCGGTCACTGTAAATCCGCGTTCTATAAGTGGCTTTCCTTCTCTGAATGCGTCAGCAATTGCACATAGAGTTCCCACATTCGATACCACACAGCCCACATCCATAGGGAGACCACCGGAAGGTACCTGCCTGCCCGTGATAGCCGTGATAAGCATTTTTTCGCCGCCCTGTGGATATTTGGTCTTCAGGACTTGAATACCGATCTTCATGCCGGCCTTAACTTGCGGATTCTCTTCGATGGCCTTCTGAACCAGCGGAATTGCGTACTTCTTATTTTCCTCTATAGCTATGATACCTTCGGATGCGCTTATAATTTTCATCACTATCGAAAGACCATCGACGATCTTATCTGGCATCTCAAGGAGAGTCCTTTCGTCAATTGTCAGGTAAGGTTCGCACTCTGCCGCATTAGCAATGACTAAAGAGATTGGCTTTGTGGGAGCGAGCTTGACATGAGCCGGAAATCCTGCTCCTCCCATGCCAATTATTCCTGCTTCGCGAATACGCGCGAGCGCCTCTTCCTTCCTGCAAGCGAAAGGATCAAGAGGATGCATGAATTCCCTATCGGATTCTCCTTCCGGTGGATCCTTTGGCTCGATTACTATACATAGACCTTCTGTGTTATTCGATTGCATCCGCGGTTCGATTTTCTTAACCACACCTGCTATCGATGCATGGATAGGTACGGTCATGCGACCTTCTGCATCCGCTATCTTCTGCCCAGCCCTCACAAAATCTCCGACCTTGATTAGGGGTTGAATTGGGGCACCAAAATGCTGATTGACAGGGATCACCACCTGCTGCACAGAACTCACCTTTTCGATTGGTGCATGCTGCGAGCGATCCTTTCTCTCGGACGGATGTGCCCCGCCCCTGAATGTCCTGATTGACATAGTGGAAAGGTCTCCTTTGAAGATTTACTTTGATCTCGCGAAGAATCCAATCCTCTTCGCATCCAATGTAAAATGATAGAAAATTATAACAAAATCGAGCTATATTAGCACCAGTATTCGATTGTGGTCAAGGTAAAAAGAGCATAAGTATTCGTTGTACAATAAAAAGATAAAAAGTTATTGAATATTTGAACGAAAGGTTTGGGGGAATGTCAGAACGAAACATAGGAACAAGATATCTCAGCATAACGAAGTGGGCTTAAAAAAGCGCCGCTATATTGTTCTGCGGCGCTTTCTTCCTTATTCTCAGGTCAGGTCCAAAAATGCTTGCTAATTTCTTCCTTTCAGCATTACACGTACTTGCTTCATGAGGCCGTCTCCCTCGCTCTTTGTCTCTATATCAATGATATCATTGAGGGTCGTATGGATAATTCGACGCTCGAAAGGATTCATAGGCTCAAGCAGTATGGAACGCCCTGTGCTACGCACTTCCTCTGCGGTTTTGTATGCGATTCTGACCAGTGCTTCTTCGCGTCGCAAACGGTAATTCTCGGAATCGAGGACGATCTTGATGTCGCTATGGCCAAGATTGCCCGCATAGACATTTGCTAAAAGCTGCAACGAATCGATGTTCCTACCCTTTTTCCCGATAAGAATCGAGGCGGAGTCGGTATCTATACGCAGGCCAAGCTTGTTGGGTTCCCTAAAAGCAATAGAGACTTGAGCGCTGTAACCCATCAAATTGATCACCTCACTAGTCCACTCAACAATCTTGCTCTCGAAATCATCCATGGGAAGGGGCTCTATATGCCTCTCTTCTCGAGCTTCTTGTTTTTCATCGAATTCATTGTACTCATCGGATTCTCTTGCCCGATTGTTCACAGAGGAAGCATCTTTGGTATGGACTCGGATGCGTACCTTTCCTTTCTTAAACAAGCCGCCACTTTGGTTTTCGATGATCTCTACATCGAACGAACTTGTATCTAGGCCGAGCTCCTGAGTGGCTAGTTCCATAGCCTCGCGCTCGGTCTTGCCTTCAAACTCATATATCATTTGGATCGCTCCTGATTGAAAGATTCAATGGTCTATTTCTTGGCCTTATTTTTCCGTGGTTCTGACAATCTATCAGAACTAGAGGTGCGGCCTTCACCTTTTTTTCTTGCAGAAGCAGAACCGCTTGCTTTTTCAGCCTCAGCGGCCTGCTTTTCCAGCCATTTTGTCACTCTTTCCGAAAAACCTTCTTTTGCGGGTTCTCTGCCAACGGTCTTAGCTTTTGTATCTATCGCGGAGCTCTTGCCTGTCGTTAATCGCGGACCAGCACTAACTGCTCCAGAAGCTGGCATTCCTCCAGCTGCTATTTCGGCGCTGGCTATCTTGCGTTTTTTCATCATATTATTGATTAGCACCTGTTGAGCAATCGTCAGGATATTGTTTGTAATCCAATAGATCAGAAGCCCGGCAGGCACATCATAAAGAATGAAAAAGAACATGATAGGCATACCGTACATCATGAACTTCATCTGATTAGCCTGTGGATTGTTGCTTTGGGTGCTTTGAGGAGCCTGGGTGAACTTGCCATACAATAATTGGCTAAATAGATATATGATGGGCAATGCCCTCAAATCGTTCCATCCAAGAAGAGGTATTCTAAAATTGCCAAAATTTACAAGGCTTTCTGGCAAAGATAGATCGTTTATCCAGCCTGGTATGAACATTGCTCCTCTGAGCTCGAAGTGATTGTTGAATAGATTGTACATTGCAATGAATAAGGGAAATTGGATTAGCATTGGCAGACAGCCAGACATTGGGTTGTAATGTTCTCGCTTGTATAGCTCGGCCATCTCCTGATTGAGCTTCTGTGGATTATTCTTATACTTGGTTTGCAATTCCTGCATCTTGGGCTGAAGCTCCGACATTCTCGCCGTAGCGAGCGACCCCTTCTTGGTAAGCGGGTAAAATAACAGCTTTATCAGCACTGTAACGAGAATGATAGCTACACCGTAATTAGGAATTAAGCGATAAAAAACATTGAGCAAAAATTTCAATATGCTTTCCAGCCATCCTAAAATCCCCGATCCTTCCATGGCGTCTTCTAATTTTAGGTTGGAAAGACCAAATCCATTCTTGTCCGCATACTCATACTTCCCTAACTCTGCCGAGGTCTTGGGCCCAAAATAGAAATAGTAAGTATCGATAATCGAAGCACCGGAAAACGTGCTTCGCAAAAGCCCCAGACTATTGGTCTGGTTAATAAGCGGATCCTGGTTAGTTGATATTTCGTAAGCTGATAAGGGCGCTTGTGGAGCCGCGATGAATGTAAAGTATTTGCCAGATAATGCCACCCAACTTGCATTCGGTGCTATGGTGTCTGAGGTGTTGGGCTTGAGCTTCTGGTTCTTTTTCTTGCCATCTATTTCGGCGATATATTTTCGGTAATCAGCATTCTTAGGCATTTGATCGAAGCGAGGACCAATCTGTGGCCCAAGGTCGATTCTATAGGCAACTCCGTCTGTTCCCAGAATAATAGGCTTGCCTTCGGGCTGTTCTATGCTAATCGCAAGACCAAATAGATATTCTCCATCGCGGAACGAAAAAATCTTCTTAAATATAAAGGGGACTTTTTCGTCGCTTCCTGCCATCTTTGCCTCGAACATCCTCGAGAAGGCAATTGTCTTCTTGCTCTCATCTAGATACTGGGCGTTCATAAGCTCGCGCATTGGTATGGAAGATTTACCAAAGGAGACAGAAAGCCCATCCGCACCCTGGGAGCCAGCAACAACCATGTCTACTCCGCCTCTTGAATCCCTCAAATCCTTGTGCTTTTTCAAGGTTAACGAGACAAGTTCTCCGCCCGCGTTGGTAAATGTCGCGCGAATAACATCGGTCTCGACAATATAGCGCTCTTCGGTGGTTGGAACAGGTATCATGTTGGCTATAGGAGCGTTCTCGGTGGATATTGGGATAATAGAAGGCAGCGCTTTTGAAGGAGTTGCTGAGCCCGGCTCCTGCGGTATTGCTTGCCCATTCGCTCCTGTTTGTTCAGAACTCTGTGTTGTTTGCTGCTGAGTGGCGGGCGGGAAAAGTATATTCTGCACAATAAACCCAACGCTTACGATTACCGTGGATAGGACCACAGCTAAAATCATGCGTCTACGTTCTTCTTTCGAGGTGGTCTGCTGTTCATTAATTTCATTCATGGTACTGGATCATAGCCTCCTGGATTTCCTGGATGACAGCGAATTATTCTCTTGAAAGCTAGCAAAAGCCCTTTCAAGGGTCCATACTTATGGATCGCTTCATACGAATAAGAAGAACAAGTAGGGTAAAAGCGGCACGATGGTTGAAAAAGAGGTGAAATAAAGAGCTGGTATAAGCGTATTGCTATCAATAAAGGAAACGAGAATATTTGTTTGATAATATTCATAACAGCAAATCCGCCTTGCGAAGCAGATACTGCATTGCGCTGTAACAATCTACAAATGTTTCAAGCCCAGGATAGAGCACGAATACTATATCAAACCCCGGCTTGACAGAATTACGAATATGTCGCCAAGCTTCTCGGGCTAGCCTTTTTGCTCTATTTCGTGTTACTGCGCCAGAAAAAGCGCGCCCTGCAATAAATGCCACTCGGCTTTCCTGCCCTTCCTTTAGAAGGACATGCATTCTCATGCCTTTACAGGAAAACCGCGCTCCTTTCTCAAAAATTAGATCGATTTCCTTGGTTTTCCTCACCCGAAGGCTCTTCGGAAAGCTCCGATCCTGCCGTTCCTCCTGAATTCCGCTCTGGGTATTTTCAGTACTTCTTCTTCTCATCTGAGACAGAGAGCTTTGTCCTGCCTTTTGCTCTTCTTCTGCTAAGAATCTGACGGCCGCTTTTAGTCTTCATTCTGGCACGAAAACCGAATTTTCTATTGCGCTTAACTCGGCTCGGCTGATAGGTGCGTTTCATGGTCTATTCTCCTTGCGTAAACGGCTGCATGCGCCCTTCCTAAGATCTTTCACTGCAACCGGAAAATTGCATAATCAAGCGCTGGAGTATAGACTGCAAAAGAGCCTTTGGTCAACCGCCTTTGCACTACTCAGGCTCTAGCGTCGACGAAGCCTCTTTCTTGTCTTCTATCGTAAAAGCAAGCCCGGTTATCTCCAACTCAGGATAGCTCTTCGATATTCGCGCCAATATCTTCTCCTGGTTCAGTTGCAGAAGCTGGATCCATCCTGAATGTTCGGTGGAGACGATAAGACAGTGATGCGCTATACCTTTAGGCTTGGAATGATCGGCAAGACGCTCACCAACGATCTTTTTCCACGTCGATCTAAAAGCCGCAAATTGCGTAGCAGCCTCGAACACATTGTCGTCGAAAAAACGAGAAAGAATCTCAGATGCTTTCTTCACGCGAGAATCGTCCATGGCTAACCTTGTAGACTATTGTAGACCAATTTGCATATTCTCGCCATGGTTCTTCAGGCAGAAAGGTAAAAACCGATTGTGCGCCCGAATCTTTTGCCGGCAGGAGCGAAAAAAACCTTCGCCGCTTTGCCACATCGAGCTCCAGAAGCACATCGTCAAGCAAAAGCACCGGAAACCGAGGTTTTCCGCTTTGAGACAGTTCCGAGAAAAGGTATACTTGTACTACACGCAAAACAAGAGAGGCCAGTCGAAGTTGACCCGTCGACGCAAAAGCAGAAAAATCCCGGCTTTCAGTGGTAAATACCCATCTGTCACGATGTGGCCCCGATAATGTCGTGCCTGCTTCGATATCTCTCTGCCGTCTATGCGCCAAGATTTCCACAATCTCGGACAAAGATGCTTCTTCGGGCCAGTTTGGTCTGTACTGAATCGAAACCTCCGTCCCCAGTTGAGAGACTTGCTCATATCTTTCTGGAAAATGATCCTCAAAAAGGCGCGATAGTTTCTTGCGGTATAACATGAGCTCAGAGCCATAGCGCGCAAGCTGTTCGTCGAGCGTATCAAGGACACTAAAGGTATCGGTTTTCAATGCTACGTTTCGATGTTTCAACAATCGCCTAAAAGAACGTAACAAATCGATATATTCGAGCCAAAGCATACCAGCACATTGATCGAAAAAGAATCGCCGCTCCTCAGGCGCTCCGGAGGCAAAAGCCAGATCTTCATGGCAGAACACAACAGAAGGATTATGGGCGACAAGCTCTTTTCTGTCAGAGAGCTGCTTTTCGTTGAGCAATATTTCCTTACGGCCTTCTGGTAGATATCTAAACGATATTTGATCGCGTATTATATAGCTTGGCTCACTCCATTCAGCTCGCAGGAGAAAATCCGATTTCCCGTGCATTATAAGTTCTCGGTCTTGATGAGTCCGGAAGGAATTACCATAACTCAGGCAGTACAAGGCTTCAAGGAAGTTCGTTTTTCCTTGACCATTCTCACCAAGAAGAAAGATATTGCCGCTGCCCAATTCCAGTTCTGCTTCTTCTATGTTCCTGAATTGGGCAATTCGTATATGCTCGAATGCCATCTATGGCTGCTGTATAGGCATCATGACATGGAAATAGTTCGAGGCAGGCTCAGGCCTCAGAGTGATTGCTCTAGTTGGATCGCTGAACTCGATAGTGATATTCTCGCTGTCCATAACCTTAAGAGGATCCTCTAAATACCTTAAGTTCAGAAAAATTACCACGTCATCGCCATCATATTCACAAGCTAGCTCTTCGCGAGCCGCGCCGAGCTCTGTCTCTTCGGATTTAATGACCAGGCCTCTTCTAGAAATATCAAAAATAACTTTATTCGATCTCTCGACAAAAAGTGAAACACGCCGAAGCGCCGAAAGCAGTTCATTTTTTGACACAGTGAACTTTTGACGTTGATTTTGCGGAATGACTTTCTGGTAATTTGGAAATCTCCCTTCTATGAGATAGCTTGTCAACTCGTAATTACCAAAACGGAAGAAAACATTCTTCTCGCTTATAGCCATGTATATTTGACCTTCGTCAGAAGCGCGCTTTAGAATTACAGACAGCACTTTGGGCGGAATTATCGCAGGGCGAAAATCTGGAATATTCCCTTCCTCTATAGATATATAAGCAAGTCTACGGCCATCTGTCGCTACCATAACCAATTCGCTTTCGGGAAGCTTTTCGATGAAGACACCATTCATAAAGAACCTTGTCTCATCATTAGAAACAGAAAAAATGGTCTGGCTTATCATTTTTCGCAAGTCACGAGCCTTAAGCGGAAAATACTGATTCTCTTCTATATCTGGAATAACTGGATATTTGTCCCCAGCTATTGTCTTAAGTTGAAAGCGTACATTCCTGGAGAGCGTTTTGATCTCAATTAGCGAATCATGCTGCTCTAGAATCATGTCTCCTTCGGGAATTGAATTGGTAATCGCCATTAGCTTGTCGCAGAATACCGTAAGCGCGCCTGGCTCGCCATCTGAAATAGGAATCTCTGTCTCGAAGCCAACCTTGGCGTCTGTTGCCTTTATGATCAACCTAGAATCTACGACTTCGAGATAGACATTGGACATAATTGAAAATGCATTTTTCGAAGCGATAATGTCCTGTGCGATTGCTATCTCTTTTGCAAAAGTATCTCTATCGCATACAAATCTCATGTGGCTTATCCTCCATCAAGATGTTTTATATTAGCAGCTCATAAAAGAAAAATAAACAGCATCATATAAAAAGATAATTATCCACAAATTCTTCTGGATTATTATTACTTATTCTATTTATATATTAAATAGTAATAGTAGTAGTAAGCACAGCGGATATGTTGAAAACTAAATTATTTATTTTATTAATATAGATTTATATATGTGCATAACTTGTGGCAAATAACTGCCAGAAATCCACTTTTTCCACAGACAAAAAGTTTTTCCACAAAATAGGCTAAGTTTTCCACAGGTTTTTAACAATATTTAATATAGTTAATCCTAAGGAGATGACCTTTCTTTGCATTCCTTGATAAGACGATTTACCACAGAAGCGAAAGAAGCGTCGAATTTGACAAGATCTTCGATTTTTTGACATGAATGCATAACTGTCGAATGATCTCGACCATTAAATTCAGAGCCAATCTCAGTTGTGGAGTAATCTGTTGTTTCTCGTATTATGTACATTGCTATCTGTCGAGCAAGAGCAATATTCTTGCTTCGTTTTTTTCCTTTAAGGTCGGAGATCGAGAGCTTATAGTAATCGGCTACAGTCTTTATTATCGAAGATACGTCGATAGCAGGAGGCATAAATGAATTTGTGAGCTGTTTTATTACGTTTTGTGCTATTTCAAATGTTGGTTCTACCTTTATGAGATCAGCGTAAGCGATGATCTGGTTTATGCATGAGTCTAGATCGCGCACATTGGTTTCTATGCTCTTTGCTATGAGATTGATGACATCTTCGCTGAAGTCGCGCTTATAAAGTTCAAGCTTTTTTCTTACAATAGCAGCTCGTGTTTCGAAGCTTGGGGTAGTTAGATCGGTCTTGAGTCCCATCATGAATCTGCTCTTTAGGCGTTCAGAGAAGTCCTTCAATTCTGCAGCTGGGCGGTCACACGTGAAAACCAGCTGCTTATTCGAATCATAGAGGGCATTGAAGGTATGGAAGAGTTCTTCCTGGACTCCGTGTTTGCTTTGAAAAAAATGAATATCGTCTATGAGCAAGATATCTACATTGCGATACTTGTTCTTGAAATCATTGGTTGTGCGATCGTGGATAGTCTTTATGAACTCGTTAGTGAATTCCTCTGCTGTGACGCAAATAATTCTGAAATCACTATGTTTTTCAACGATGCGGTTTCCGATGGCATGCATGAGATGTGTTTTGCCAAGGCCAACTCCGCCATAGATTAGAAGTGGATTGTAGGAAGCTCCTGGTTTATCGGCGACTGCGCTTGCTGCATTGAAAGCAAAATTGTTGTTCTCTCCCACAACGAAGGTCTCAAAGGTATATCGAGGCTGAAGATTGGTAGGGCGAGAACCGCGAGAGCTATCGGGCCGTGTTGTAATTAATTTTTCAGTGACTATATCGCTTTTTGCTTTTCGAGGTGAAGCCTGAAGGGCAATGTGATTTTCTATAACTCTAGACTGAGCATCAACAGACAATTCTACAGGCATTCCCAGAAGGGATGATATGATCTCCTTCATAAATTGGCTGTATTTTCTGACAAACTGATCTCTAAGGAAGGTAT
Organism: Spirochaetota bacterium; assembly: GCA_022704665.1. Lineage (GTDB taxonomy): Bacteria > Spirochaetota > Spirochaetia > Treponematales > Rectinemataceae > Rectinema. The sequence continues at coordinate 10,999 of JAKJFY010000006.1, forward strand.
TGTTCGCCTGCAGCAGGATAGTTCCGTTTTCGAATCCAACATAAGATAGCCTGAACCACATGATGAATTCAGCCTCTGGGACCTGCGACTTGGCAATTTCGAGAGCTTTTTGCCAAATTGTTCCATTATCATCGGTCATGCGTCAGGATCTCCAGGTTCTCTATGCACATTTCCACAAGTTTTCCACAAGAAGGCATGAATTTTCTATATACCAAAGCATCACTGAGTGCAAGATGCCAATAGGGCAAATTGAGGAAATTTTATGATGTTTGTTAAGGAAACAGGCCAAAAGCGGCCTATAATGGGCCTATTTCTTGATTAATGATTTTGAGTTTCGATTAAATATGCCAGATTTTCTTTTAGGCTAAAGGAATTATCTCAAAAATCCACAAGCTAACCACAATGAAATAACAAGTTATGCACAAGTTATCCACAAGCATAAAGAAATGGATTTTTAGCAACAATTTGCCATTTGGCTTTACTCTATTCTCTCTATTTGATATGATAAGAAATGAGATTTTTCCCAAATCTTACTCCTATTTTCTACTATTCAATTCAGGATAACCATGGAATCTAAGACTAGCAGCTATTCCGCAAATACCATTCAAGTGCTCAAAGGATTGGAGGCTGTCCGCAGAAGGCCGGGTATGTATATAGGCACTACGGGTATCGAAGGTCTCCATCATCTAGTATATGAAGTCGTCGACAATTCGATAGACGAGGCCCTGGCAGGATTCTGCAAAAATATCGTAGTAGCGCTGGAGAGGCAAGATGTTGTGAGAGTAGAGGATGATGGCCGGGGTATTCCGGTAGATATCCATCCTACCGAAGGTATTTCTGCTCTCGAGCTTGTTATGACCCGTCTTCATGCTGGCGGCAAATTCGACAAGAAGAATTACAAAGTATCGGGAGGGCTTCATGGCGTAGGAGTATCTGCGGTCAATGCGCTATCAGCCTGGCTCGAGGTGTATGTTCACAACAATGGAAAGATATTCTATCAGAAATATGTACGCGGCATAGCAGAAAAACCGGTTGCTGCTATCGGTGAAACAGATAAGTCAGGCACAGTAGTACGATTTCAGGCTGATCCAAGTATATTCGAAGAGACAGTCTACTCATTCGATATTCTAAGCAATCGCTTACGAGAACTTGCATTCCTGAACAAAGGCATAAAGATATCTCTTATAGACGAAAGGCTGTCTCAACCCAAACGAATTGACTTCCACTTCGAAGGAGGTCTTCAGGAATTCGTAGAATATCTAAATAAAAACAAGACCGTAATACATAAAGATGTGATCTATTTCCTCGGTACCCGAGATGAAGTAGAGATAGAAATCGGCATGCAGTATAACGATGGCTACAATGAGACGATGTTCACCTATGTCAATGGCATAAACACTAAAGAAGGCGGCACCCATCTTGTTGGATTTAGAAATGCTCTAACAAAAGTCGTCAACGATTTCTTCAAGAAATCTAAATACAGCAAGAAAATAGAGGAGACTCTTTCGGGCGATGATGTGCGCGAAGGCCTTACTGCCGTTCTATCGATAAAAGTGTTAGAGCCACAATTCGAAGGCCAGACAAAAGGCAAGTTAGGTAACACCGAAGTCAAAGGTATTGTAGAAGGCTTTCTATCTGAACAGCTTGATCTTTATTTTCAGAAGAACCCCGATGTAATCGACATTATCCTGGGGAAATGCACCAGCGCAGCCAGGGCTCGCATAGCAGCAAGACAGGCCCGAGAATTGACAAGACGAAAAAATCTTCTGGAAGCATCGAGTCTGCCAGGCAAGCTCGCAGATTGTCAAGAAAAAGACCCAACCAAATGTGAGCTTTTCATTGTAGAGGGTGATTCTGCAGGTGGATCTGCAAAGATGGGCAGGGACAGGGTTTTTCAGGCTATTCTGCCCCTATGGGGTAAGATGCTCAATGTGGAAAAAGCTCGGCTAGACAAGGTTATAGGCAACGATAAACTACAGCCGATAATCGCCAGTCTTGGCACTGGCATTGGAGAAGATTTCGATATTTCGAAACTCCGTTACCACAAGGTGATCATAATGGCAGATGCCGATGTAGACGGCTCCCATATAAGGACTCTGCTTCTCACTTTCTTTTATCGCTATATGACAGAACTCATCGAGAAAGGCCACGTATACCTCGCCATGCCGCCACTATACCGCATAAGTTTCGACAAGGAAATACATTATGCCTATAGCGATGAAGAAAAGGACAAAATTCTCTTGCAGGCGAATAAAGACCCTTCCAAGATCTCGGTGCAGCGTTATAAGGGCTTAGGTGAAATGAATCCCGAACAGCTTTGGGAGACCACCATGGATCCCAGCCGAAGAATCATCAAGCGGATTACCATGGAAGACGCAATCCTTGCAGAGGAGATGTTTGTAACCCTGATGGGCGAGCAAGTAGAACCAAGGCGCCGTTTTATCGAGGAAAATGCGCTCGCGGTATCGAATCTAGATATATAAAGGCAGATCAGAATGGCGGAATCAAGCAATATTATTCCTGTTCCCATAGAAGAAGAAGTCAAGAGTTCTTATCTCAACTATGCCATGTCCGTAATCGTCTCACGTGCTTTACCAGATGTGCGAGACGGGCTCAAGCCGGTTCATCGGCGGCTTTTGTATGCCATGGATGAACTTGGACTTCGGAGTAATGCACCAACCAAGAAAAGCGCGCGCATTACCGGCGATGCAATGGGTAAATATCACCCACATGGAGATCAGTCGCTTTACGATGCACTTGTTAGAATGGCTCAGCCTTTTTCCTTGCGATACCCACTTGTTCAGGGCCAGGGGAACTTCGGTTCGATAGACGGAGATCCTCCCGCAGCAAGCCGCTACACAGAGGCCAAGCTCTCGAAAATTGGCGAAGAGATGCTTGTTGACCTTGACAAGGAGACCGTGGATTTTGTTCCCAACTACGATGAGAGCCTAAAAGAGCCAAGCGTTTTGCCTTCGGCCATTCCAAATCTGCTTATAAATGGCTCGAGCGGGATAGCCGTTGGCATGGCAACAAACATGCCTCCCCACAACTTGCGAGAAACCGCGCTTGCAATAGAAGCGTTTATCGATGACCCTGAAATAAATATCGATGATTTAATGAAATACGTTAAAGGCCCCGATTTTCCGACCGGTGGTATTATCTACGGCTTACAGGGTATTAAAGAAGCTTACGAAACGGGTCGCGGTAGGTTGACGGTACGAGGACGCTTTATCATAGAGACGATGAAAAGCGGCCGAGAGCAGATTGTCTTTACAGAGATTCCTTATGCCCTCAACAAGACGATGCTTGTAACTCGCATTGCGGAGCTTGTGCGCGAAAAGCAAATAGATGGAATATCAGACCTTCGCGATGAAAGCGACAGAGAAGGAATCCGTATTGTTCTTGAGCTCCGAAAGGGAGCAATAACCAAGATTGTGCTAAATCAGCTATTCATGCGCACGCCTCTACAGAGCACATTCGGAGTGATCAACCTGGCTCTAGTGGATGGCGTGCCAAAATGTCTCAACTTGAAAGAGCTGATTTTCTATTTCGTACAGCACAGGTTCGACGTAGTCACTCGCCGCTCCAAATTCGAACTTAAAAAAGCTGAAGAGCGTGCCCATATTCTTCGTGGCTTAGTAATTGCCCTGAGAAATATCGATGAAGTTGTGGCTATAATCAAATCAAGCAAAAATATCGATACGGCAAAGACTCGCTTATGCGAGCGCTTCGAGCTCAGTGAAGCACAGTCCCAAGCCATTGTAGATATGCGACTAGGTCGACTGACAAGCCTCGAAACAGAAAAGATTTTAGCAGAATTAAAGGAAATCGAAGCTCGAATTGAATATCTAAAGGGCTTGCTTTCAGACCCAAATTCCATCCGCCACGTGATCAAGCAAGAGATTCACGATATCGCAGAAAAATACGGAGATGACCGACGTACTGAAATTGTGCCCAATCAAGTCGAACAGATAAACATCGAAGATCTAATCAAACCCGAAGAGATGGCTATACTCATCTCCAACAAAGGCTTTATTAAGCGCATCTCGGTGAATCAATATAGATCTCAAGGGAGAGGAGGGAAGGGCTCAAATTCAGCCGCTCTAATTGAAGAGGACTTTGTAGAGCAACTATTCATTGCAAATACTCACGATTATCTGCTCTTTATCTCTAGCTGGGGCAAAGCATACTGGCTAAAAGTGCTCGAGATCCCCGAGTCGAGCAAGCAAGCAAGGGGGCCTCATATTCGTTCGCTTCTCGCGATTTCAGAAGATGAAGAGATAACGGCTGTAGTCGATTTTAGTGATTTTTCCGAAAAAGAATATATCTTGATGGGAACACTCAAGGGAGTCGTCAAGAAAGTTGCAACAAAAGAATTTACAAATGCTAAAACGCGAGGCATAATTGGTATTTCTCTCGATAAAGGAGACAGGCTGATATCCGCTATTTTAACACAGGGCTCTGATGAAGTGATGCTGATATCAAGAAAAGGTCAAGCGCTGCGAATTCATGAGTCTCAGGTTAGAGAAATGGGCCGAACCGCTCGTGGTGTAAGAGGAATATCGTTACATGAATCCGATGAGCTAGCTGCTATGCTGAGAGTAGATCCCAATGAATCCATGCTGATAATAACCCAGAACGGATTTGGGAAGCGTGTAAACTATGGGCTCTTCAATGTGCATTCGCGCGGCACCAAGGGTCAGACCATCTACTCGCCAGACGAATCATCAGGAGAAGTGGTAAAGGGCGTGTCTGTGCAGGAAGAAGATGAGGTTATGGTCATAACCTCAACAGGCAAAACGATAAAGCTCAATGTGTCCTCTGTGCGGCAGATGGGTAAAGGCGCTCGTGGCGTGCGGATTGTCAATATAGAACCACCTGATTTCGTCATAGGTATAGACAAGATAGTTCAAGAGGAGGAATAGAGTAGCCATAAAAAGGATAGGCTAGAAGAAAGGCAGTCCAAGTGTCGTGTTTTGGCGATATGCAGAATGTCTATGCTGTTTCACGTGAAACAAAACGATATTGATAGCGGCAAAGCTTTTGAATATCCATCTTTCTTAGCTAGAACGCTTGCTAGAATATTGCATAAAGCCTTTCAATAGAGAAATAGTCTTTGCTTCTATCGAGGGCAAAGCCGACAACCCATCAAAGGCGGTTTGCGCCTTTGACAGATATAAATCAATCATCTTCTGAATATCTGCTTCTACTCCTTTAGCTATGATAATATTGCGTATCCATTCGATATCCTTCAATTCTTGTTTTGGAGATGCAAAGATAGAATCAAATCGTTCACGCTCTTTATCTTCAAGTCTATTCACTAAGAGAATGATATATGGAGTTTTTTTGCCTTCCTTAAGGTCCGAACCGATGGGTTTTCCTGTTTCCTCTTCATTGCCAAATAACCCAAGCCTATCGTCCTGAAGCTGAAAGACAATACCCATGGATTCTCCAAAAGCCTCAAGCAAAGGAAAGATCGATTTCTCCATGTGCTGAGCTGTCTGAGATATCGAAGCGCTGGCTGTTGAGGCGTGAGTCACAGAAGAATGCGCTATGATTGCACCAGCGATCAAAGGCAAGACAATAGTATAGCGAGCAGTCTTATGGCGATATACTTCTATTATTTCCTTGATATCTGGATAGCTCTTGTCATATCCAAAGCCCACGTCTCGAATCTGTGCGAGAGTCACGAGAGCGAGTTCTCTTGCAAATAGAGAGGATATACTGAAATCGAGCCTAGATATCTCTTGCCAGCCAAGAAAGAAAAAAAGATCTCCGACACATATGCCTTGGGCTTCGGCTATGGCAAAAGCTGAGGCTATATTGCAATTAGAGAGCCTTTCTTCTAACATATTTTTTATCCGCAGGTGAAAGGTTGGCTTTCCCCGGCGCCTTTGGTCGTGGTCCATAATATCATCATGGACAAGCAGCCCTGCCTGAAATAGCTCTAAGCTAGCAGCGACTGATCTAGCCTTATCGTCTATAAAATCAGCTATAGAAGTGCCTTCCTCATGGAAAAGCCGATATCCTATAAAAGCGAGCGTACCCCGCAGCATCTTGCCAGAACACGCGAAATCTTGCATCTCATCGGATAGCCATTTGCCTGATTCAGGCAGAGTGTCAAACAATTCCTTGTTTTCTAGAAAAATCTCCATGATTCTCTTTGAAACGTAATCTTTGCTTTTTTGAGCAAAATCTTGAAAGGAAGCTTCATCGGATGTCCGCATGGAGAGCAGTATAACGCTCTGCTGTACACTAAAAAAGCCCTGGCGATGATGTGCCAGGGCTAAAAACATTAAACTATACCAATAACTCTAAGCTACATAGTCTTGAAGCATTTCCATGGTTTCGGGAACAGCCACTTTCTTCAAGGCTGCCTTTTCAATCTGACGAATTCTCTCTTTTGTAAGGTGCATGCGATCTCCGATTTCTTTTAGGCTCATAGGACGCTTTCCATTCAGCCCGAAGCGATATTCAACGATCTCACGCTCTTTGGCGCTCAAAGTTGAAAGGACCTTGTTGATATCGTCGCGCAGACTTGATTGAATCGCATTCTGCTCTGGACTTTCATGCTTTTCATTTTCAATTAGCTCGCCTACAGTCGTAGAATTCCTCTCGTCATATACCGGAGCATCGAGCGAAATCAGTTCACGCGAAATGGATATGATATCCTTTATATGCTCGGGCTCCATATTGAGAAACTTGGCTACTTCACGTATCTCTCCTTCTTCTGAAATATCGCCTTCGAACAGCGCACGAGCCTTTTCGATCTGCACAAGTTCATTGGCTCTATTTAGAGGAAGGCGAATCATACGGCTTTTCTCGCAGATTGCTTTGAGAATTGCCTGTCGTATCCACCACACTGCGTAAGATATAAAATGATAGCCTTTTGTAACATCATAATGATCGATAGCGCTCAGAAGTCCTATGTTACCTTCCGCTATAAGATCGGCAAGAGGCAAGCCTTGGTTCTGGTACTTTTTTGCGACATTAACGACAAATCTGAGATTGCTTTTAGCCAATATCTCTTTTGCCTTTTCGTCGCCTGCGGCCGCACGAGTCGCGTATTCATTTTCTTCTTCGCGAGAAAGAAGAGGAATTCTGTTTATCTCGCGGAGATACATGGACAACACATTCTCGTCGTCATAATCCGCACCAGAACGTGTTTCCTTTAGTTTCTTGTTTTGTGTCATCAAAATCTCCTTGACTATTTAGTATGCAAAAAGCGTGCCAATTCAACGGCAAAGCATCAACTCGTTTAGATATAAGGAAATAAGGCGCGGCAAGTCATACGGATTTTTCTAAAAAGGGAGCTTGTTTGCTAATGAATAGGGCGAATATGTATCGTTTTGATATACTAAGCCTTAAAGCAATGAGGATTGTATCAATTTGAAACACAAGATCGCTTTCAGAGCTCGGAAATCCCCCGGGTCCTCCCACAACACTGTATGAACGGCAAGCCAGATCCGCAGGAGCAAGGTTGGTTAAAGGCTATGCTTGATGGTATAATCTGGCGTTCTCTTTTTCTTTGTACGATAGAATATGGAGCAAAAGCGGGAAAATCAATTTTAAGTTTATTGAATAGCAATAATTTCTCGCTACAATCGAGAGATCTAAACTCTTCGGTGCCTTTGATGCTCTTCCAAGTATGGAGCAGAAAAGCAAGCACCATCGAGTGCTCGGCCTCAGAGCCAAAGCGATGGCTTGGACGATTGAGCAAATAAAAAGAAAGCTGAATACTTAGAAAAGCATAGAGATCATCTAGTTCCTTTGTTGGCTGCTTGATCATGCCATATCCATTGACATGTCGCACATAGAATCTGCGGATATAGCCCTGTCTACGTATTTTTTGGGCATTTGCAAGGCTTTTTACTGCTAGATCGCGCTTATTCAGCTGCAGAAGAGCAATTGACAACCAGTAAAGCGCTCTTGAAAGTGTCTTTTCGCAGGAGGCCGGGGTGAGTTCGACCGACTTTCGAAATAGTTCGACGGCTTCCAATGGCTTGTGTCTGGAAAGCTCGCGGAGACCTTTTCTTAGATATAAGTTAGCTTTTTCATTATCTGCCGATGTTCTCACGTGTTATAAGATATTCATGAAATTTCATGAAGGCAAGTTATGATTCTAGTCGGGTTTGAATATCGAAATCAGCAAAACAAAAGATCGCGGCGCCATGAGATACTTCTGCTGGTTTGATAGGATAGGTTGGTTTTCTTCTTCGATTTCATGTGGTGGAGGGAAAGAGGTATCTATTACTCTTTTCCAGATGTCCTGTTCATGATCATGGGGGAGGCAGATCTGAACGGCTTCAGGAGATGCATTGAAAGCTAGAAGATAAGAGCAAGACGAATCTCTCGATGAGACATGTTCGTTTATGCGCGCGACAAGCACTTTGCCAATCTTGCTCCACTGCGGAGGTAGGCCGTTTTCATCATACCAAAGAATATCGGGAGGAGTTCCTATATCTGATATATCGTTTAGTTTGGATTGATTCAATCTGGACTGCCCGGAGGCGCTGAGAGTGGCAATACTGCGTTTTTCCACACCTCTGAAAAAGTCCTCTCTTCTGAATGCATTGTGGCTCTTGCGAAAAGCGATGAGACACTTAACGAAACGATAAATGTCTTTATGCTTTTTTAGAAGGCTCCAGTCGTACCAGGTGAGTTCGTTGTCATGACAGTAGGCATTGTTATTGCCATTTTGTGTTCGGCGAAATTCGTCTCCACCGAGCAGCATGGGCGTGCCTATTGAAAGCAAGAGTGTTGCAAAGAAATTTTTTATCTGTCGATTTCGTATTTCTTCGACAAAAGGCGCGTTCGAAGGGCCCTCGGTGCCATAGTTGGAGGAAAAATTCTCTGCAATCCCGTCGCAGTTATTTTCTCCATTTGCCTCATTGTGCTTGCGGCTATAAGATACGAGATCATTCATTGTAAAGCCGTCATGCGAGGTAACAAAATTTATTGAATGGAATGGACGTTTGCCATTCTTGAGGTAAAGATCGCTTGAACCAGTAATCCTTGTTGCTAGGAGCGGAGTAAACCCCTCATCTCCTCTCCAAAATCGTCTCACATCATCGCGATATCGGTCATTCCACTCTGCCCATCGTCCACCAGGGAAAGCCCCGACCTGGTAAGCACCACCTGCATCCCAGGCTTCGGCAATGATCTTCGTATCTCGCAGAATTGGGTCTTCTGCTATAGATTCGATTACTGGCGGGTTAGCTAGTAGATTCCCCTGCGAATCCCGGCCCAAAATCGAACCGAGATCGAATCGGAACCCATCTACATGCATGGTAACTACCCAATAATGGAGGCAATCCATAATGAAGGTACGTAGCACAGGATGATTGCAATTAAGGGTGTTTCCACAACCCGAGTAATTGCGATAATAACGCTTATCTTCTGCCAACATGTAATAAATTGAATTATCTAGCCCACGGAAGCTCAAAGTTGGACCTAGCTCATTGCCTTCGGCCGTATGATTGAAAACCACGTCGAGGATGACTTCGATGCCGGCCTTGTGGAGCTCTCTTACCATGTACTTGAATTCTTTGACAGGATAGGAAGGGCAATAGTTGTTGTGGTCAACACCTTCATCGAAGGCGTAAGAACTCTCTGGAGCAAAGAAAGCGATTGGAGAATACCCCCAATAGTTCGAAAGCTTCTCGCCAGTGATTGGGTTTCGCCTAAAGCGCTCGGAAGAGTCGAATTCCTGTACCGGAAGCAGTTCTAGGCTCGTAATGCCAAGGCTCTTGAAATACGGGATCATTTCGACTACTCCGCGGTAAGTCCCATGATGTTTTAATTTTGCTGTAACAGACTTTGTCAATCCTCGTACATGAGTCTCGTATATGATGCAATCTTTGAGTGGATAGTTTAAAGGGGTGTCATTTTCCCAATTGTATTCATCTTCCACAACAACGCACTTTGGCATAAAACCATCGTTTGGAGTTGTCGAAATAGAGAGGTCTTTCTCTGGTGACTTCTCATCGTAGGCAAGGGCGGAGCAGAGTTCCAGAGAACCATCGGTAATTGCTTTGGCATAAGGGTCTATAAGGACTTTATATGGATTGAAGCGATGGCCTTCATGTGGAGCAAATGGGCCTTCGGCGCGCCATAGATAAAGAACCTCCGACCTAAGGCCAGGAATAAAACAGTGCCAGACATCGCCTGTGCGGTTCCTTATTGGGTCTAGATGCAGAGAAGCTACAGGGACATCGTCATGGGGTTTTTCATATATGCAGAGTATCATGCCTGTGGCATTTCTTGAGAATATCGAAAAATATACTCCCTCTGCCTTGGGAATGGCACCCAAGAGCCCCGGATTGCCAGGCAACAGAGATATTTGGTGAGGGAGGGATCCTGAGATATCGTTCATGGTTTTGCTATAACAAGCACTGCGTTTTGTCCGCCAAAACCCATTGAGTTCTTTACAAAGGCGCTAACCTGCATGTCTATGCCCTTGTTGGGAACATAATCGAGGTCACACTCAGGATCAGGGTTATCGAGGTTTATGGTCGGATGCACGTAATTCTCGTTCATGCCAAGAATAGCTGCAATGGTCTCGATTACGCCAGCAGCCCCAATGCAGTGCCCTATCATGGATTTTAGGCTGGAAATTTTTAGCTTATAGGCATGGGCGCCGAATGCATTCTTTATGGCTTTTGTTTCGATGGGATCGTTAAGAGGAGTGGCAGTTCCATGGGCGCTAACATAATCGATATCCTCGGGCTTCATCTGTGCATCGTTGAGCGCAATCTCGATTGCCTTGGAAACCCAAAGACCTTCAGGATCTGGGGCTGTGAGGTGATGGGCATCACAGGTAGAGCCAAAGCCCGGTATCTCGGCATATATTCTTGCTCCGCGAGCTTTGGCGTGCTCATATTCTTCGAGCACGAGGATGCCGGCGCCTTCGGACATTACAAAGCCATCGCGATCTCTATCGAATGGCCGCGATGCTTTTTCTGGTTCATCGTTTCGGATCGAAAGAGCTTGAATATTTATAAAGCTCGCCATGCACATGCGGGCTATGCTAGCTTCCGAGCCGCCAGTAAACATAATATCTGCATAGCCATCTCGGATCAGATGCATTGCTTGGCCGATAGCATCCGTTGCCGCGGCACAGGCTGTGACCACGGTCATATTGGGCCCATGTACTCCAAGAGATAGAGCTATCTGTGCAGCACCAAAGTTTGCGAGGCCCTTTGCAACAGTCATTGGAGGTACCCTGTTGGGCCCTTTTTCCACGAGACGTATGACAGATTCTTCTATGGTGTTGGTGCTGCCTTGGCCTGTGCCTAAACAGACGCCGGTTCTTATTGGATCCAAGGATTCTTTTGGAAGATTGGAAGACTCCAGTGCTTCAAGGGCTGCATAAACAGCAAATTGGGCAAATCTATCCATTTTTTTTGCATCTTTTGGGTCTATTTTCTTGGAAGGATCGAAATTTTTGACTTCGCCCGCTATCTTAACCGCAAGATCAGATGAATCGATCAGCGTAATCGGCCCTATGCCCGATCTATTCGCTTTGACATTCTGCCAAAACGTAGGAACATCATTTCCCAATGGGCTAACAAGGCCAAGGCCTGTGATAACCACTTTTCTTTTACTCATAATTACATCCCCATGCCACCATCGACATTTAGCACAACGCCTGTAATATACGCTGCACAGCTGCTGCAGAGAAAGAGGGCAGCCTCTGCGATATCCTCGGGATTGCCGGGTCGGCCGAGAGGAATGGAAGACTTTAGGTTTTCCTTAGCCGTCTCTGGCAGCACTTGAGTCATGGATGTCTCCACGTAGCCGGGCGCAATTGCATTTACGCGTATATTGCGAGATCCAAGCTCTTTGGCAAGGCTCTTTGTAAAGCCTATTAGACCGGCTTTAGAGGCGGCATAGTTGGCTTGGCCTGCATTGCCATGCAGGCCTACTACGCTCGACATATTGAGGATACAGCCTGAGCGCTGCTTCAACATGATGCGCGAAACTGCTCGGCTAAGAAAAAAAGCGCTGCGAAGATTGGCATTTAATACAGCTTCCCAGTCTTCGGTTTTCATCCTCATAAGAAGACCGTCTCTTGTTATGCCAGCATTGTTTACCAAAATATCGATGTGGTTTTCTTTTTTGAGGATTTGATCGATAGCGGATTCCACAGATAATTCATCTGTGACGTCACATGAAATCCATTCTATATCCGCCTCTGCTTTTGTGCGGGATAATCCATAGACTATGGCTCCTTCTTGCTTGAATCGAGTTGCTATGGCAAGGCCTATGCCTCGGGAAGCACCTGTAATAAGGCAGATTTGGCCTGATAGAACGCCCTCCATAATATTTACTCCTTATATTTTATTAGAGTATCGAGATTACCAAAGTATCGAAGCAATGGGTTCGATACTTTATAGAGAAAAGGCCGCAAGAGCTTGCAAAGTACCAGCCGCGATACATGGAATAGTGGACCCCGAGGCTTTCCAGAGACCTGCAAGAACTGTTCCTGGCCCCGTCTCGAAACAATAGTCATAGCCATCCGCAGCTATATTCTTCTCTTCATCGATCCAGCGGACTGGAGATATGATCTGAAGCGATGCATATTTCTTTGCTTCTTCGCTGCTTAGCATCTTTTTGCCTGTTACATTGGAATAGAGATTGATTTTCGGGTCTGAGAATTGTGTAGCCTCAACAAGTTCCTTAAAAGGCTCGTATGCATCCTGCATAAGCGGCGAATGAAAAGCGCCCGATACCTTTAACCTTATGACACGCTTGGCCCCTGCCTGCCGCAGTTTCTCTTCAGCAATGGCAATATCTGTTTCCGTTCCAGAAATAACACACTGGACGGGACTATTGTAATTCGCTATCCAGCATTGTTTAAGGCCCGCTTCGCGTATCACCTGCTCTATTTTTTCGGGAGAGAGATATAGCACCGCACTCATCGTAGTGCCACCAGCACGATTGCCAGCTTCTTCCATTAGCCTCCCACGTTCTGACACAAGGCGAAACATGTCGTAGTTGGTAATGACTTTTGCCTCGGCAAGGGCTGGCCATTCGCCAACTGAAAAGCCGGCCGCACCTGCAGGTATTATGCCCTGTTCTCTGGCTATGAGAGCTGAAGCTGCCTCGGCCAGGACCATAGAAATCTGTGTGTTTCTTGTCTGCCTAAGTGTTTCTTCATCGCCTTCGAATATGAGTTTCTTTAGATCCATGGAAGCAGCTTCTGAGGCTTCTTTGAAAAGCTCGCGCACAGCCTTGCTTGCCTCATAGAAATCTTTGGCCATTCCAGGGTATTGCGCTCCCTGGCCTGGGAAAAGAAAGCAGTTTTTCATAATTCCTCCTATTGGGCAGCATATCTGATTGACATCTATCTGCCATTGCGGCTCCTAGCCTTTTTTCTTAGCCATATTTCTTGGCCATCTCCTCACAGGCTTTTATTTTACATTTTTGCTAAAATTGTCACTATTGTCAAAGATCCTTATGGAAAATGGTGCCCGAGCGAGAGAATCCATGCTCCAGAGCGTTATCGCATAAAGATAAAGAAAAAAAAGGCCCTTCGAGCGATATCTGTGTTGCTCCGATCTCAATACAATATTCGGAAATGCATTCGAGAAGAGGCCATTCTAAATCCAGCATTGCACTTTCTTTTGTTCCAAATACACCGTGTACAACACATATAGGTGAGCCTTTATAAGCTTGAAGTGAAAACAGGCCTGCTATCAAAGGTGATACACCATCGATCGTTCCCATAGCTATATGCACTGAGTCATTATCTGTTCTTACAAGCCCCAACAAGTCCGAAAGGGCTCTCATCTTGACAGCTATGGGCAAAGATCCGAAGGATTCTTCTATACAATAATTGATATAGGATTCTAGTTTGAAAGCAATTTCATCAAGGCTTGATACTATGAAGTCGATATCGGAAGCGATTATATCTCGCAGATCCTCTGGCTCCTCCTTGAGAGCTGTCAGTTTTTCTCCCTCCTGGAGCGCTTCTAGCCATCTCTCCACAATGGGACGCATGGCCGCGAGCTTGAATTCTTGATAACGTTTGAATAGCTCCTGATCATTGGATAATACTTGACGGAATTGTTTGAAGACTCCTTTGCCCCTTCTTAGCGCCGCATTTAGCTCCATCTTTAGATGGGGCGGTGAAGTGACCGTTGCAGCGAAAGCTTCAAGAATCGAGAAACCGCGGCGGGAATCCCATGAAGGCGGTTCTACAAATCTCTGGGCCATTTCGGAATATAGCTCTGATGAATCTTCGTTCTCGATAGTAATCTTGTCTATGAGATCACCTGTTTCCATATCTATGAGCAGCTTTTTCGACTGATCCTCCATGGCGAAGATAATTCGCTCCAGAATGGCATCTGTCAGTTGAAACATATTTTCATTCTAATCGATATGCCTTTGTCTATGGAAGGGCAAATTCCAATATTGTATACTAGCGTCAAATGCTCTCGAACTTGCATCTGCACTCTCGCTTTTCAGATGGAATGTCCTGGCCAGAAGATATTGCCTTGGAAGCAGCTCGGGCTGGTCTGGATATTGTGGCTTTGACCGACCACGATACTATGGGTGGCACGGAGCGATTTATCCGAGCCTGCGAAGCAAGATCGCTAAAGGCAATTCCAGCTTGCGAAATAGACATATATGAGCCACGGATTGAGTACAAGAGCGAGCTCTTGGCCTATTTCCCGGAGGCCGATCTCAATTCTTCGATTCTCTCGACCAAGTGTATCCTTCAAGAATCGCTTGAGCAGCGAAGAGCACGGCTAGAATTCTTCATCAAATCGGCTCAAGAACTATATCCAGACAAGGGGCTTTCTTTTCAGGACCTTTTTAGAGATAAGACAGGCCTTGATTTCGATGAAGAGCTCGCTCGCAAGATTTCGTGGAGCAAGGTAGATTTGTTCCTTTATTTGAAAGCGCATCGCTGTATTAGGCCAGAGATGAATTACAAGGAATTCAAGAAGAAATTTTTCGTGGGTGGGCTTTTTAAAAAATTCAAGCTCGACAAACCAGATGTTGCAACTGTAGTAAAAGCGGTGCATGGGGACGGAGGTTTTGTGGTGATTCCTCATCTTGGCCATATCTGGGATGATGAACTTCCTCTGCTTCAAAAAGAGGCTGAAAAATTGCGACTTCTTCTTGCATGGTTTAGGCATGCAGGAGTGGATGGGGTGGAGCTCTACTGGTACAACAGTGAATTCAAGAGTGCGAGGTTCAACGAACAGCTAAGAGAAATAGCAAAACCACAGGGCTTCTTCTTCACCTATGGTTCTGACTGCCATGGGCCGGGTTCTGGCAAGCATACGATTATGAAATTCAAGGGGCCTTTCGATGGCTTCCCACAAAGAAAGAGCATATCATGATAAAATTATGTGTATTCCTTGGAAATCAGGGAAAGGAATATCGTTTTCATAGACATAATGTGGCTTGGCTTTTTCTCGATTCGATGCGCATAACCTCGGAACTGCGCTGGAGTGCAAAGTTCAAAGGGCAGTTTGGGCAAATGGAATTGGGCTCAACCACCGTTTATTTTTTGAAGCCACATACTTTTATGAATTTATCTGGCGAGAGCGTCGAGGAAGCCATTCATTTCTATAAATTAGGAATGGATGAAATACTCATTGTCCATGATGAGCTCGAGATGCCCTTTGGTGCCTTTGGGTACAAATTTTCTGGTGGTCTTGGTGGACATAATGGCTTGCGCTCGTTGGAGAAGCACTTAGGCACAAGGGACTTCTGGAGGCTTCGCTTCGGTATTGGAAGACCTGAACACGATGATGTTGCAGGGTATGTGCTATCGCCATTCGATCCGGAGCAGCTCGAAATTCTTAACGAGAAGGTATTTCCGCTGGCAGAGAGGACTTTTTATGAAATCTTTTCTGAGGGAATAGAAGGATTCGATATCCAATATAAGAAGGTGTTGCCACTATGATGCGATAGAGATACGTCAGCGCAATAGTTGCAATCAAAATATTCAAATCTCGAAATATTAAAAGATTATGCGCGAAAGCCTCGAATCGCTCTTTCTCCAATCAGGGTCCACCTTAACTTGCAGTTGCAGCTTTATTGGATAATCGAAGAGTTCCTTGAGATCAGCCTCTGCTTCTTCCCGAATGCGTTTTATGATCGAGCCCTGGCGCCCTATCACTATGGCTTTCTGGGAATCTCTCTCTACAAGAATATCAAAGCGAGCAAAAAGGACTCCATCTGCACGTTTTGATGATTCGCGATATTCTACCGCGATAGCATGTGGCAATTCCTGGTATGTATTGAGAATAGCCTTTTCTCTAATGAGCTCTCCGATGCGGAAAACAGGTTCCTGATCGGTGTAGATATCCTCTGGATACCAAAAAGGCCCTTCGGGGGCGAGGGAAAACAGTATCTCGATCAAGGATTCGAGATTTGTTTTTTCGACAGCAGAAATGGAAACGCGCTTTGCTCCAAGAAGGCGAGGTATCACGAACTCTTCGATCAATAAAGGCCTGGCTTCGGGATTGTCGATTTTATTAATGGCGATAACTGTTCGGTTGGTTTCTTTCGAAAGAAGCCCTGCTATTGCCTCTTCTTCCTTGCCTGGCTCCCGAGTCGCATCCAAGACATAGATGATAAGATCTACTTCTGACAGGGATTGAAGAACAACCTCTCTAAGCCTCAGATTGAGCTTCTTGTCCGAGAGATGATAGCCTGGCGTATCCACAAAAATGAGTTGTCCCTGAGGCCGGGTCATTATGCCACGAATCGCATTGCGTGTTGTTTGGGGGACGGAGCTGACTATAGAAACCTTTGCTCCACATAGTGCATTCAGCAACGTAGATTTGCCGACAGAAGGCCTGCCGACGATCGCGACAAATGCAGACTTGGGCATTTATGCCTCCTATAAAATGCTATATAAGAATGAATCCTTGCCTGCCTCGATAACTGTATATACTACTGATCGATCTATAATTGCTCTGGCTGTTCGAGTTGAGAGTATATTTGAGGTGGAGGTTCTCCCATCCAGAGCTTATATTGACCAGCTGCCTGGTAGCAAAGCATTTTGAACCCATTCATGGTTCTACAGCCTGCAGCCTCGGCTCGTTTTAGAAACAGGGTCTTAACAGGATAATAGATTAAATCGAAAACAGCTTCGGAGCCTTTGAACTCATAAAAACTGATAGGATCGCCTTCATTCTCCATGCCGACACTTGTGGCTTGTACAATTAAATCGGAATGTTCCAAGATGAGATCGATGGCCCTGTCGTCGAGATGACCATACAAAAAGTTGTATTTTCGTGCTAGATCGCGGGCGATGCTATACGTTCTATTGAGAACGAGCCCCCTGGCTCCCATTCTAAACAGAGAAAGAGCGACCGATTTAGCCGCACCCCCTGCACCAATAATTGTCGCCTTACACCCAGAAATATCTTGTTTGCCAAGGAATTCCAAAAGGCTGCGCTCGAAGCCATCGGCATCGGTGTTATAGCCCGCCCATCCCGAGTCGCGCCACACAAGTGTATTGCAGGCGCCTATAAGCTGCACATCAGTAGAATGGAAAGAAAGATATGGCAAAATATCTTGCTTGAATGGGACCGTGATTGCCGCTCCTTTGCCTCCAAGTATTTCGAGCATCTTTAGCCCATCGATACAGCTGTCAACAGGTGTCGGAATAAGAAGAGCATTCTTGCCCATTTTTCTGAATGCGCTGTTGTGCAGGTATGGCGAGAGCGATTGAGCGATAGAGTTTTGGCCCATGAGCGTGTAAATAATCGTATCGTTATCGACAAGGTCGAAATTATAGATATTGATAAGATCGAAGGGGTCGATATGACCTGGCGCAGCAGCCTCCATTCCACCCCGCAGAGGACTCGCATAAGTCCATAATGAGCCAAGACGCCATGATAGAATGCGCGAGGCTATACCATAAGCTCCGCTAGCTATAAGAAGTTGATCACACTTTGGTTTTTGAAGACACCATTCTAGAAAACGGATGAAATCTTCGCTGTTCTGAGGGTTTACGGTGAGCCTGGGTATTTCGTCTTCTTCAAAAGTCAGCTCCTCATAAGCAGCATCGAGACTGTCTGGCATTCCATCGAGATAATGGCGAGAGCGAATAATACGAGTTCCGAAGGTGCGACAGGCTTCTTCGACGACAGGTGCCCTGAAATCATCTTCAAGATCAACATATGCATAATTGGCTCGAGCGTCGGGCTTTGGAAAGGACAACGCCCTTGCTATGAGAACAAGTCGGACACCCTCTCCATCTTCAAACTTACCACCATCCTTCAATCGCCTTATCGTTAGAATGCAAGGGAGGCCGGCTTTTTCAGGAAAGTCGCGAATGAAGAACCGTTCACTTGGATCTAAGCAATCAGCGCGTAATTCGACACAATCTACGACGGAACGATATTGGTCGAGGACGCGCAGGTCATCTTCGATTGTCTTTCCCGTCATACAGAGGCAAATCTTTGGCCTGTTGTTTTTATCCATATTTCCTCATCATTTTAAAGTTTATAGAACTTTCCCATATTGTTATGCAGCGA
Source organism: Spirochaetota bacterium (assembly GCA_022704665.1). Taxonomy (GTDB): domain Bacteria; phylum Spirochaetota; class Spirochaetia; order Treponematales; family Rectinemataceae; genus Rectinema. The sequence goes on from JAKJFY010000006.1 coordinate 29,511, forward strand.
GGCTTTCTTGTCTATAGTTTTTAATACTATAGTTTACATAGTGGCGAAAACTGAAGTATATTAGCGCATATAAGACATTATTTCATCATATAGCAGGAGTTGATTCGTGCCGGACAATAGTGATGCTGCAGCCTCCAGATTTAACGAAAAAGCTCTAAAAGCCTTTCTCGATGGCCTGCTCGATGAACTCAGACATCCGCAGGACCCGAAACTCCTCGAAGATGTTCGCAGAGCATTCAGAAGAAAAGTACCTTTCCATCTGCGCTCCTACGCTGCAGCACTCATGATTCTTCGCGCCGCAGGCCTATCCAGAGCAAAGCCACAGCAAAAAACATCGCCCCCAAAAACATATCCTCAAAAGGCAAGTCGCGAACAGGGGAAAGGCTTATCTATGGGGACTCCTTCCGCAGCAGAATCAATTAAAGGCGCGCCTTCCAGCGCAATCTCTTCTGGTCCACTATCCTCAATGAAAGAGCTTCCATCGCAGGAGACAGTATCTCTTTTTGTCTCCATGGGGAAACGGCACCACCTAAGACCTCAGGACCTGAGAAATAAGATCGCAGAGCGCACAGGCCTATCGCTCGATGCAATTGGCCGTGTGCACCTGCTCGAAAAATATTCATTTGTAGAAGTGCCAGCGGAGGAAGCTCAGAAAGTGATTACAGCAATGAATGGTGCAGAACTGAATGGCCATGCTCTCGAGATAAAGCCAGCTAAGAAGCGCGCGAAAACCTCTTCCAAAGGGTAATAGAACGTGGCATCGACAATCTGGCGTCTCAAAGTAGGGCCAATCGGAGAAAACTGCTATATCGCTGAATCAGAGGGCAAAATGCTCCTCATAGATCCCGGCGCAGACCCTGAGAAAATCGATAATTTTATGCGATATAAGGGAATTAAGCCTTCTTTTATCGTTTTAACACATGGCCATCTCGATCATACAGCAGCTATTCCCGACCTTTTCGAACTATGGGGGACAGAGCTTCCTATTGCCATTCACCCAGAAGATGCTCGCTATCTTGGAAAAGAAAGCGAGGAAACGAACCGCCTGCTTTTCGAAGCAATTAGAGCCCCATCCTATTTTCGTGCATCCTGGAAACCTCTGCCGGCTCCTGAGATTCTTTTGACCGATGGCATGACGGTGCCTGGTACGAGCTTGCAGGTGCTTCATACGCCAGGTCACAGCAGAGGTTCTATTTGTCTATATGAGCCTGAACTCAAGGCTGGTTCGTATGGCTACGAAGAAGAGAGTCGGGAGCAGGGTGCGCACTGTTCCTGCATCATTTCTGGCGATACATTGTTTCGCGATGGGGTAGGAAGGACAGATGGGCCAGATTCGGATATATATGCTCTAGAAGCCAGCCTAAGAAGACTTGCGCTTTTTTCGCCGGACACGCTTGTATTTCCCGGACATGGTCCTAGAACATCCATAGGCCGAGAACTTGGCTGAGTATTATATGGTGAGGACCAGCTGGAATTACTGCCTGACAAATCGCGCCAAATGGAATTTCCCAAGATGAAATAGGATGAAAGCTTCAAAGATAAAATCTTCCAAATTCTTCTCATGGCATTTTATTGTGATTGGTTTTGTTCTTGCATGTGCCATTGGAGCAAGACTTTCCCGTCTATGTGCAAAAGAGCTGAGCAAAACGGATTTTGCGCTTGGCACGCTCTGCACAATCCGGCTTTTGGAAGGAGGGAACAGCGCTACCTTAGCCGAAGCCTTTGCGCGCTTGCGAACAATAGAAGATCGCATGAGCGTGAACAAAGAAGGGACGGAGGTTTCGAAAATAAACAAAATGTCAGGGAAGGAGGCGGTCCAGGTTTCGAGCGACACCTTTTACGTGATTTCCAAAGCCATCGAGTATGCCAAGCTCACCAATGGCGCATTCGACCCTAGCATAGGCCCATTAGTAAAACTCTGGAATATTGGCGAGAGCGGAGAAAAAGTCCCTTCTTCAAAAGATATCTTGGCTGCTAAAGCCTTGGTCGACTGGCAAGATGTCGTCCTAGACGCATCCACTAATAAGGTCTTCTTGAGAAAGCAGGGAATGCGCCTAGACCTGGGCGCCATTGCAAAAGGATATGCAGCCGACGAAGTAGAAAAGATTTTACAGCTGGCAAGGGTCAAAGCCGCCGCAATAGATCTTGGCGGCAATGTCTTAGTATATGGAACTAAAAAAGACAAGACTTCCTGGCGCGTCGGAATCCAGAATCCTGAATCAGAGCGTGGAGACTACCTTGGCATTGTGGAAGGCCCTCAGATGACCGTGGTAACATCCGGCGTCTACGAGCGCTACTTCATCGAAAATGGCAAGTGGTACCATCATATCATGGACACAAAGACGGGCTTCCCTGTCGATAATGGCCTTATGTCGGTCTCGATTGTTAGTAAGAGCAGCATCGATGCTGATGCGCTTTCTACTTCGCTTTTCGCTCTCGGCATCGAGCAGGGAATGGAATTATTAAAGCGATTCCCTGACGCCTATGCGATATTCATCGATAAAGAAAAGAAAGTGTATTTAAGCCCGGGCGCTGAGAAAGTGTTCACGCTGATTGATAAGAGTTACACGCTGGTGCGATGAGCTAGCCCTACTTTTAAGAACAAGAAAGGAACTCCAAAACTCACCCAGCCACCAACAAGAGCATAGCGAATAAAGCGGAGAAGGTTTTCTTGATTATTGCCTAATAGGCTATTGATAGGATCGCTTGCTATTTTGAGGACAATGTAGACAATTCCAGTAGTGACCAATCCTGCAAGATAGCGGGAAATCTTGATCTTGAGTTTATCGTTCTCGTCGAAAGCGAGACGGTGGGCCGCAAATGTAAAGCCAAGCGCAGCGCCAAGAAAAGCTCCCGAGATCATTGTCTCTTTAGGCAGAATAAGATTCATAAAAAAAGAAAGGGCCGCAGCTAATATGACGCGTATTCGCAGATCGGCTTTTTGGAGCGATTTTTCAATTGCAGGTCCCCCCAACTTATACAGGAGAAAAAAGAGAGTTCCTACTAGATAACCCCCGAGGACATCGGTTAGGAAATGGACACCTAGGTATATTCTCGAAAATCCGATCAGCAGTGGAAAGCCTATCAGCATGAAAGGTCGCCATTTTTTGGGCAAAAACTGTATGATATAGGCGGAAAAAACGACGCTCAGCTGAGAATGGCCCGAAGGCATACCATAGCTCGATTCGCTTGCAAGCCCTACGCTTGGAATGATATCGAAAGGCCTGGGCCATCCGAATATTTGCTTGAGCCAGAGATTGATGAAAGTGGAGGCCAATACCAGAAGGCCAAGTTCAGCCCCTTTTTTGCGATTAACGCACCAGTATACAACGGGAATAATCGCGATCACGAAAGCTTCTGATGCAAATAATGATACAATTGTCATGGGAATTCGAAGACCAAGACCCAGAAAAGTCTGAATCTGAAGGATAATCTGCGCTTCGGCAGCATGCATCGATTCTACAGACATCATAACAATAACTATAATCGCAGCAAGCGAAAAAATAAAGGATAAAAACGCATCAGGGATCCCCAATTAAGAGAAAAACTTAAGAAAAGCGTGCAAAGACCTGGCGAGCCAAGGCAAAAAGCCTAGAATCAGGGCTCAAAAGCATCAGGAAAATGCGGCTCGCTATCTGTTATTACGCATGATTGAGGAAAACTAAGAGCTGCCTTTGCTGTAGGGTCTTTTGCAAAGAGAGAAGGCCACATGGCAGCTTTAGCAAAACGAGGCTCTTCAGAACGCTTTTCTGCAATGCGGGCCTCTAGCTCATCCATTGATTTTATTATCGGATTCGAGAAGGTAAGAAGATCTGTCGCATCAGAGGAAAACTGAAAGGACCACAGAGTCCCATACATGGGTACGAAAGCAAAGGCAGTGCGGACTATATGGAAGACATCTTTAAGAGTCCTATAGATACATGCCCAGCCTATAGGCCTTGCGATGGTTGATTCACCGTGCATTGCAAATATGCCTTCCGGACCCTTCAATATTCGTTGAACTTGCATGAAGAATTCTTTGCTATAGAGCCGCTCGGAAGGGCCGAAAGGATCGGTCATATCCATAATCACAACATCGAAAGAATTATCAGGACATTGCTCTACAAAAGCCCTGCCATCGCCGATTTCGAGCATGAGTCGGGAATCTTCAAAGGCTTTCTTATTCAATTCTGTCAGATACTCCTTACTGATCGATATGACCTCGGAATCAATATCGACCATTACAACCTGTCTGACACCTTTGAATGCCAGCACTTCTCTAAGAACGCAACCATCGCCGCCACCTATAATGAGAACTTTCCTCGCATCTGGATGAGCGATCATGGCTGGAATGACTAGAGTCTCATGATAACGCTCTTCGCCCTTGAAGCCGACTTGCGTGATTCCATCGAGAAGCAAGACCTTTCCGAATTCAGGACTTTCAGCAAGCTCGATATCTTGCCATTTACTCTTGCGATGAACAATTACGGAACCTATTTCATAAAAAAAGCCACAATGCGGATTATTATGCTCTATTATGGTGCGCATGCAATTTCCTCCTTATTGAGAGTAATATCTTTTTCCGATAAATATCGACTTTTCAGATTCTGCCGCTGCGCATCTCGAGATTTTGGCACTCGAATATTTCCTGTATCTCATGAATGAGAGCGCGCTTAATACGGTTTTTTTCTTTGGCCGATAGGTTCTTGACTTCATCGCCAAAAAGAAAATCTTTGAGGCGAATTTCTTTTTTGCGCATTTTTGTGTGGAAGTTATTCTCAGAAATTAAATTTATGTCGTAAGCGATGTAGCGGCTAGATATTTCTTGATCGATATAATCTTGAATAGAGTTGATGTCATGATCAAGAAAAATTTTTCGTCCTTTTGTATCTCTTGTAAAGCCGCGAATTCGATAGTCTATGATGACAACTTCTGAATCGAAGTTTTCGATAAGATAATTCAATGCTGAGAGAGGAGATATCATGCCACAGGTCGATATATCGATATCCACGCGGAAGGATGCAAGACCGGTCAGATGATGATATTCGGGGTAGGTGTGGATGGCTATATGGCTTTTATCGAGATGGCCTACGACGCTGGGGGCATTGGATGCTTGCTTTTCCAGCTCATCGAGGGGGAACTCTTGATCTTTGATTTCTACCGTATCCAGCAATTCCTCTGCATGATCGAAAAGCCGAGGCTTCGATGGCTCCTGCTGAATAGAATTTTCTTCGTTTATCAGCGCGACTACGCTTGCGCCGCGTGGTTCATAGTCCTGCGTAGAAATGCTTACAAGTTTTGCATTGATGATCTGGGTTACATCTTCGACGATAGTTTCTAGACGCTTTGAATTGTATTCCTCATCTATGTACTCGAGATAGCTGATCTGAGAATCGCGGGATCTTGCATAGCAAACATCGTAAATATTGAAACTAAGCGACTTAGTTAGGTTATTGAAACCCTGGAGCTTGATAGTCCTCCCTTTGACTCTTCGGACCAACTAAACAGTCCTCCCTCTATGTGTTCAACCCTAAGGCGGCTGCGTTGGCATTTGTGTCCTTCGCATATCTAATTATTATACCTTATTTACAATATAGGGTAAAGGTTGTTCTTGGCTCGAAGAAATGCTGCTTAGCTATCTTTGCACAAATTTGTCGTGCACCCCTGGGGTTAGATTTTATCATGAGGGAATATGAGCTGAATTGATTACTTTGCACAAAGTCATCGAGCACCATCTTAATTGATCATGATAGATTATGCCAAAAATTTGAGTTACTAAACGCTCTTGACTCTCAAAGGCATCCTACGGCAAAATACGCCATATTCTTTATGCCGGCATGGTGAAATGGCATACACGGTAGACTCAAAATCTGCTGCTTGCAAGAGCGTGTGGGTTCAAGTCCCACTGCCGGCAATTTTTTATCGAGCCTTCCGGTTTTTTGGTGCCTTTCGGGGTGCTTTTTTTATGATTTCAAACAAATATAGGCAAAATCATAGCCATAGCACAAATTTGGTATTTGGAATCTAGCTCATCTCTCTATAAATAGCCACTTGGAATCGAGGTCAAACACAAGTATTTTGTGGTCTGATAATGAAAAACCTTTATCGGCAGGAGGCGGATCGATAATCTCGATAGAATTTCTATCGGCTTTTGCTGCAAGAAGTGGCGAAACAATGATATGGTCTGTTATACTTGCGTAAGATTTCGATTTGTAGGTTGGATTGAAGTAAAGCCACTCAAGGTTGAGGCTCAAAAAATCATCTGTAGGATCTTCATTATCTCGCAACCGAAGCAGATCGATAGTACCTGTTTTAGACTGCATATCGTAGGGCAAGACGGTGTTGAAATCGCCGGCTAAAATGATCGCTGCTTCTCTTATCGATTGTCCAAAGTGCTTCCTGAGATGCGAAACTAGCGCTTGAGCTTGGGCTAGGCGTACAGAAAGCGATTTTTGATCATCATAAGCCTTGAAGTGGGCGGTATATAGATAAAAGCACCCATCTCCTATATCGATGCATGTTTCCAAGACAGGGCGAGGCCAAGGCTCTCTGGAGGGATCGAGAATCATTCGGAATTCACTGATAGGAAATCGAGAGAAGATTGCAAGATCATCATTCTGTGGGCTTCTAGCCCATGCAACATTTGGCATGGGCCAGCCAATTTCTTGCAATGCATCTTGCAAGAATGTGATATCTGCTCCTTTGCGCCCCTCAATTTGGATTTCCTGAAAGGCAATGACATCGATTCTTGCTCCTTTTATGGCCTCGGCAATAAAAGGGTGAAGTAGAAATGTTTCTTTTGTTTTTTGATTAATGGCGCTGCAGTCTTTAACATTCCATGTCGCAATGCGAATTATGGGGGAGTCAGGGATAGGATCTTGATTTTGTGCGCAAAGACTCTGAATGGAAAAAGCGAGTATTGCAACGAAGACTACTATTATGAAAGAAGTTTTGCATTTCGACAGACAGCGCTTTTTCATCTCCATTACAAACCCACCTCAAATTAGATGTTGAGAAGCACGATTATTTACTTTTCCTGGTTTAAGATTTCCAGGCACTTAGGCTTGCTTTAATAATGCGCTGCAAAGGTAATCCCCCAAAAAAAGCCGCTAGGTCTTGAGTAATAAGTCGAGGCTAGAGGATCGATAATTGGCCAGCGCCAGCCAGCATAAGCGCCGAGCCATAGATAATTCTGAATCGATAGAGAGACCCCGGCACCTGCTGATGCAATGACTCCCGAATTGTCTAAAAAGCTCATACCCAAAGGTTTGTCATATAACCCACCATAAGCACCTATGTCTCCAAATAGATATCCAATAGGATATAGCGCAAAATTCTCTAGGATCGATTGGTCAGGGAAACGCAATTCCACACTTGCATAGCCTTTTATCGGCGCTTCATAGCCCCAGGGCTGAGCTCCTCGAACCATGTCGCCAAGCCCCTTGGTTCCCTTGATCCCTCCGAAACTTGTCAGAATCTCGTGAGGAATATGCGAACCAACTGCATAGTCCCCTACGCCATAAAGCACAATATATGGGGCCATCATAGAAGGATTTCGCAGCGTTCCCGCTTCTGGAGTGAGTGGGATAAGGCCTTCCGTGGTCAGATTGAAGCGGCCAAAATCCATCTGGGCGCTAGCGAAGTTAGCAAATGTTGGGCTGTATTCCATGGAAAATTCAGCATACCAGCCAACCTTTCGATTGGGTTCTTGCCAAAAAGTAGAATCGTGAGCAATGCCCAACATTGCGGAGATCGATTGCATGCCTTGAGCATCAGCAAAAACTGTAGTTGGGAAGCTTGTGGCATTATCTTCGTATCGACCTCGAGCGAGTCCGAAAAGCCATATATTTTTTCCGCCAATCTCCTCGCGGACTAGATAGCGCCGGACGCCAATTTCTGCCATAGCATTTGTCCAGAAGAATCGATTTGTGTTGTCGATTGCTGATGGGGCAACAATGGGGACGGAGGTTGCAGCATTGCGCAGGATCATTCTCGATTCGTAACCACCTGCTGCTCGAAAGGTCACCGAATACAAACCAGAACCAAGAGGGACTTCAAGGCCAATGTCTGCTCCCGTAGGTATCGGTATTCCTGCGATTATGTCACCATTTGTCTTGATGCTATTCACAGAAAAGCTAATACCTGGTATTGCGAATACCACGGTCAGAGAAGCGCACAAAAATACGATCGATAAAGCAAGCAGTCTTTTTTTCATAAGTCAAAAACCTCCTTATTCTTTGACCATTATTATTTGGTCTTTGCTCCTAATCCTTATTCTATATTCGGCTCTCCAGTTATTATTCAGATATCAAATCACCCGGTTTATACCAGATTGGATCGTTCAGATAATGTATCCGGTGTTTCCAGCTTTCAGCAATGGCGAATGCTTTGATGACGGCGCCCAGCAAAATACCCGATGTTCCTTCTATTATAATTCGTTCGAGAGAGCATTCCATCCAGCCCACAACTCCTTCAGGAATGCGAACATCGATCGTTTTTGCACAAAAATGAGGCACATGAAAATGATCGAATTTATCAACATCGAATCCGCTCACCGAGCCAGCATGCTGGATAAGAGATCGCATCTCGAATGAGGGGAAGGCGATCGCAAATACGCTATTCTCCTTGACATCATGGAAAGTCTTGTGTGAAGTGTCGCAGACAATAATCAGCTTGCTCACCGGCTCGTATTCGTAGGGGATGCACCAAGCAAGCGGTGCAAAATCATAGCGCTGGGGTAGATTGTGGTAATTTTGAGGGACGGAGGTTTGAGGGACGGAGGTAGAGCCAATGGAAACAGAATCTCGAGGGATGGGGCTATGAGGGACGGAGGTTTCAGAATTAGAGACAGAGCCGCGCGTGCAAAGGAAGATCACGCCGCCTGGATTTTGAAGGCAATAGACTTCGTTCGCCTTAATCTCATCGTAAGACTGAATTTGTGAATAAGACAGATGATTTGAAGAAGTCTCCATAGAAACCTCCTCTTGAGATGAATTTGCAAAAAATCTGCAAAAGAGCTCTCTTAGAAGGTTACTTTATAAAATCCTTCCATAAGAATTATGCTCTTTTATTACATTAAGTCCCTTTTATGATGTGGTCAATTAGGATTCTAAATCCGATAATGATGAGAATGCTGCCTCCGACTATTTCTGCACAATTTTGAATTAGTTTCCTAAGCCGCCTGCCAAATTCGATTCCGATTATACATACGATAAAGGTAATCGTACCGATTATAAAGCTTGGTAGCATGATTGGCATACCAAGAAGATTATAGGATAGCCCTACAGCCATTGCATCGATGCTTGTAGCAAAAGCAAGCACTAGTAATGTATTAAGCTTCATAATCCCGTTAGCAGCAGCATTTGCACCATGATTTATGCCAGCAATCGTTGTGGCTTTTGCAGTGGAACTGTTTTCTGTATCAATGCAGTTTGATTTTCTTTGTATATGAATAGCCTCATAGAGCATTTTGCTGCCCACTATGGCCAGTAGTCCAAAGGCTATCCAGTGGTCGTAATTCTGGATAAGAGCGCTGAATGCCGAACCCAGAGACCAGCCAGCAAGTGGCATCAAGAATTGAAAGAGGCCGAACATAAATGCCGCGCGAAGGCCAATCAAGAGAGGCAAAGCATTTGCGCAAGCCGCTGCAGAAACAGAGACTGCAAACGCATCGGCTGCTAGAGCAAAACCAACCAATACATATGTGAGCATAAAGAAGGGCTTTATTCTATAGCAAAGAAATGCTTTATGCTATGCGTTGGTCCTTATTGCATTTTCTAGCTGTTCAAGTGCTTTTATTAGCAAGCTTCTTGGACAGGCTATATTGATGCGCATAAATCCTGAACCACCTGTGCCAAACATAGTCCCATCATCGAGCCAAAGCTTTGCCTTTTTTAGGAATAGATCCTGGAGCTCGGAGTCGCTGAGTCCTAATCCGCGACAGTCGAGCCATGGCAAATAAGTTCCTTCGAGCGGGAAGACTTTGAGAGATGGCATGCGTGTTTCAATAAAACTCTTTAGGGTAGCGTAGTTCTCCTTGAGATATGATAGAAGCTCTTCAAGCCAGGGTTCTCCTTTTGTGTATGCAGCTTCCTGCGCGACCATGCCAAAGGTATTGGTTAGGTTAAGGCCAATATTTGTGGCTTGCTGCATAAAGGCCTTACGAAGCTCGCTATTCGGGATAACTATATTGGCAATCTGAAGGCCCGCAAGATTGAAGGTCTTGTTTGGCGCGGTGAGGGTGATGGTAATAGCCGCTGCTCTGTCTGACAGGCTGGCTGTGCAGCGATGAACCTCCGTCCCCAGAATAATGTCGGAGTGTATTTCGTCAGAGATGATGAGAATATTTCTAGAGGAACAGATATCGATCAGCTCAGAAAGTTCACCTCTGGTCCATACTCGACCTACAGGATTATGCGGATTGCAGAGAATGAGAAGTTTTGTTTGAGGATCTATCTTGCGCTCGAGATCCTCAAAATCCATGGTGTACCGTCCATCCCGAATGATAAGCGGATTTTCCACTAGTTGACGGGAATTATTAAGCACAGCAGCAGAAAAAGGATTATAGACAGGCGGCTGTATGATAACCTTATCGCCAGGCTGAGTATAAGCAAGGACAGCCAGATTGAGTGCCGGTACGACGCCTGGCGAAAATAGTATCCAGTCTTTTTCGATACTCCAGCCATTGCGATGCCTCATCCAGTCAATAAAGGACTGATAGTAATTTTCGGAACGCTTTGTGTAACCATATATTGGATGTTCCGCACGCGTCTGGATTGCTTTTACTATATCGGGAGAACAAGCAAAATCCATGTCTGCAATCCACATAGGGATTGCATCTCTGCAAGCTTCTGGCAGCTCATCTATATCCCACTTAATGCTATAGGTGTTGATGCGATCTACGATTGTATCGAAGTTATACATTCTGAGGCTCCTTATGGCTTGTAGGCTATAGCTTCAATTTCAATTAGAGCATTTTTAGGAAGGGCTGCGACTTGTATTGCACTGCGTGCCGGAAAATCACCCTCGAAAAAGCTCGCGTATATTTCGTTGACCTTGGGAAAGCTGCTCATGTCTTTGAGAAATATGGTGGTTTTTACAAGATTGGCTACCGTACAACCGCAAGCTTCGAGTACGGAGGCAAGATTTCTAAGCGCTTGATTTGTTTGTGCTTCGATGCCTTCGACAAGATCACCGGTGCTGGGATCTATGCCTAGCTGGCCAGAACAGAAAACAAAGTCACCAACACGGATAGCATGGCTATAGGGGCCAATGGCAGCTGGCGCTGTCTTTGCCTGAATGCATTCCTTATTCATAAAAACTCCTTTAGAATAGATTAGAGGGACTTGGATGAGCTCCTCGTAATTTATGATTCCTTATTTAAATAGGACAATGCCGAAAACAGATAATGCTTCTTTATTTTTGTCTCTGTCTTTATCAACGCGAAACATGGCAACTGCATGTAATCCTGCTGAAACATAAGATCATTTTAGAAGTGCATGCTGAACGACTTCATTCGCTTTTTGGGGTCCTTCTAGTACCGAAATAATAGAAATCGCAAATTCATCAGCGGTTCCAGGACCTTGCGAAGTGATTATGTTGCCATCTACAACAACTCGTTCAGCAAAGAAATGACCTCCTTTAATTTGATCCTCTGTCCCCGGGTAGCCAGTAAACTTTTTCCCTTGCAACAGGTTGCAGGCAGCATGGAGTACAACAGAAGGAGAAGCACAGATGGCAGCGATAAGCTTGCCTTTTTCATAATGCTGAATGATTAGACTGCGAACCAAAGCATTATTAGCGAGATTGCGAGCGCCGGGCATACCGCCGGGAATCACAATTGCATCATAGTCTTTATCCAGCGCTTCTGGATCTGAGTCGGCTTCTATGACGATACCATGGCAACCTCTGACCCTCTTTCCAGCAATTCCAGCTATACTGACATCGATGCCTGCGCGGCGCAAATAATCGGCTGGTGTTATGGCTTCGACTTCTTCGAATCCTTCAGCAAGAAGTATGCAGGCTGTTTTCATTACTTCCTCCTAATTAATTAATCCGCAATATATTAAGCTAATCCGCCTAATACCAAACCAACGAGATAGGCAGCAGAAGCCGCAACACCTCCTACTAGCAGCATTTCAAAGCCGCTCTTGAACCAGTTTTTTCCAGTCAGAATTGTCTTCAATGCTCCGAGTGTGAACAACGTTATTCCCGTCAATATACAGGCGAGCTGAAAACGAATCGAATCGAGCGAAGGCATAAAAAGCGCCAAAACATAGCCTGCAATAGGGATGAATCCAAACAGGGCAAAAGAAATGAAAGTTGCGATGGCGTTTGCAAAGGGTGATTCATCCGAGGGGATAATTCCAAGCTCTTCGATCATCATGGTATCGACCCATGCTTTTTTATCTTTAGCGATAATTTCTACCGCGGCTTTTGCATCTTCCTTGGACATGCCTCTGCTCATATAAATTTCTTCGAGTTCTAGTTTTTCTCCTTCGGGATAATTCTCGACTTCCCATTCTTCGCGTGCTCGTTCAGCGCCCTCGTATTCAGCCTCACTTTTAGATGAAAGGTAATCTCCTATCGACATAGAGAGTCCATCTGCAAGCAGGTTAGCAAGTCCTACTATGAGTACTATTCCAGGGGATAGAGAAGCACCCGCAATACCTGCGGCAGCAGCAAAGGTTGTGATAGTCCCATCGAGGCCGCCATATATTATACTCTTAAGATATTTACCTTGAGCTGTCGTGTGCTTTTCCTCGGCTTGATGGGGCGGTGAGGGACTGTGTGCACGACGCGTAGCTTCTGGATCTCTGCGTTTGTACGCTTCTCTCGCCTGCTCAAGATTTCGCGTGAGCATAGAATCTCCTTATGCCATTGCCTGTTGAAACAAGCTCCATGATGAATTCTGGCGGTTTTGATAATTATCTATTTTATTATAAAAGCAGTCATGAGGTAACCATGAGGGACGGAGGTTTAGGTATAGTTAACCTCGGAGCACAGCGCATCATCGGGCAGCATGGGGACGGAGGAACTCTTAAGGGATGCTATTTAAGGACAGCTCTTTGAAAAAGCTTCTAGAGAGCCCTTAGGCTGCTTCTCAGCTATAAACGTTATAGAAGACCTTATGACCCCAATACTCAGCGATTCCTTCCATTTCGTCTTCGATCCGCATTAGTTGGTTGTACTTTGCGATGCGGTCAGTACGCGACATCGAGCCTGTTTTTATCTGGCCTGTTTCTAGACCAACGACTAGGTCTGCAATGAAAGTGTCTTCGGTTTCGCCCGAACGATGGGAGACAATGGCGGTGTAGCCAGCTCGCTTTGCCATATTGATAGCTTCTATAGTTTCGGTGACGGTTCCGATTTGATTGACTTTGATAAGAATAGAATTGCAAGCGCCCATGTCGATGCCTTTTGCAAGCCGCTCGGTATTGGTGACAAAGAAATCATCGCCTACAATCTGGATTCTATTGCCGAGAGCTTTTGTGAATCTGACATAACCATCCCAGTCGTTCTGATCGAGGCCATCTTCGATAGATACTATGGGGTACTTATTGATCCAGTTTGTATAGAGCTCAATCATTTCATCGGAGGAGAAAAGTCGATCGGGGTTGGATTTCCAGAAGCGGTAGCCCTTGCCGCCCCCTTCTTCGAATAGTTCACTTGCTGCGATATCAAGCGCGATAGCTATTTGTTCACCAGGCTTGTAGCCAGCTTTTTCAATAGCACGCATGATGTAATCGAGAGCGTCTTCATTGCCGATGTCTGGGGCGAATCCCCCTTCATCACCAACGGCCGTGTTATGACCATCGCCTTTCAGTATGGATTTTAGCGCATGAAAGACTTCAGCATTCATGCGGACTGCTTCGCGGAAAGATTCTGCGCCAAGAGGCATGATCATGAATTCCTGGAAGTCGATATCGTTGTCCGCATGCTTGCCACCGTTGATAATATTGGACATTGGGACAGGTAAAAGGTTAGTGTGTACCCCACCAAGGTATTTATAGAGTGGAAGGCCAAGGTACTCAGCAGCAGCACGGGCTGTCGCCATGGAGACGCCAAGAATAGCATTTGCGCCAAGCCTGCCCTTGTTTTCAGTGCCATCGAGCTCAATCAGAGTTCGATCGATGTCGATTTGTTCAAGAGAATCGAGCCCGCAGATTTCTCCTGCTATGGTTGTGTTTACATTTTCTACCGCTGTAAGAACGCCCTTGCCAAGGTATCGTTTTTTATCGCCATCGCGAAGTTCCACGGCTTCGTATTCGCCGGTTGAAGCGCCGGATGGTACTGCAGCACGACCTAGTGTACCGTCCTCGAGCACTACATCAACTTCGATAGTTGGGTTTCCGCGCGAGTCAAGTATCTCGCGAGCTTCGATATATTCTATAATGCTCATAGAGATTCTCCTTTTGAATAGATATCTTCTGAACGATATCGATAATATTTTAATTCGTCAAGACTTGGAAGGTTTTAATAGTTTTATAGCATTTCAAGCATAGATTTTTGTTGTGAAGGCAAATGGATTTAACTAGAATAGCCGATCATATCTTGCTGGGTATCGCTGATACTCGAACATCTTCAGGCAAGTCATCGAAATTCCAGGGGATGGTAACGGGATCTATAAGTTTTTGGAAGGATGCTTTCTCAATGAACCAATGCAGAAGTGCAAGTGCTTTATTTGATGCTGATTCAAAGACTCGATCTCGTGCAATCGAGGGCGATTGAACTGAAGTGACAAAATAAAGAAGAATACCATTGGGGGACGGAGCTGCAAAAAATCCTGTGCGAAGCCCATTTTCTGGCAAGACAGGAATGGTGATCATGCGCATAGGGATCATATTCTTGTTGGTCATAAGAAAGGCAGAATCTGTAATAGCACAATGGACTTCTAATATTATTGCATCGAATGTTTGATCTTTCTGGTGGAGGTACATAGGTTTTAAAAGAAGAGCTTTCAATTCAGATGCTGTTGATGGATCGCTGATTCTATTTCTGCTCTTTGGGTTGTCGATTCGGTATGATTCCAAATAGAGAGTGCGCATTATTTTTCTACTTGCCGACCAATACTGAATGCCCTGAATCGAAGAAAACTGGTTGAATATTAGCCCTAGCGAATCAAGCTGAGCAGAGATTGAAGATGGACTAGGGGTTTGGCTATTAGGCAGGAAGATCAGAGCTTCGATGATAAGATTGGTCTCCTTTGCAGAAGCTTTTATGTGGTTCGTGATAATCGAGACACCATCGAGGGACGGAGCTAACAAAAGCTCGCCTCCAATATGTTCAGATGTGCGAAGGATGGGAGATCCTAGCTGAAAACTGATGTATTTGGGCAAAGCCGCATTAAAGAGCTCTGGCAGAGGAGCGCTTATTCTAGAGATGCTTTTTGCACTTTGAGATCCTGATGATGGCAGCGATTGTTGAGCCGGGAGATCCACAAGAAAAACCAACAGCAAAATGGGGATCACAGCAAACAAACGGAGGGCGGCTTGGAAAGTTCGCAACCTCCGTCCCCGAAAGTCTTCCCGAGAGTCTTCATTGTCTCTATTGGCTTTCAATTGGCGGTGAGAATATTGAGTATCCAAGAAAATTTCATTCAATCTTAAGAATTTCATAGATCCGCTCAAGGTCCTCTTGGGAGAAGTAATGGATTTTAATAGTACCAGTATCAATACTGCCTGATATCTCGACTTTTGTACCTAATCTTTCGATTAGTTTTTCCATGAGCTCTTTTAGAAGGGGATCTAGAGGAGGCTCTTCAATTGCCTTAGGAGAGACCAACTGTTTTTTAGATTTTGTCCGCTGGCCTTGGAGCAAACCCTGGATTCTTTGAGCTTCCTGTTCTGCTTGGCGAACTGATAGATTATTCTGTTGGATATGTTCGAAGAGCTTTCTGCGTTTTGTCTCATCTTCTATGGAAAGAAGAGCTCTGGCGTGTCCAGGGCTGATAATACCTTGTTTGATAGGAGCTTGCATGTCTTCTGGAAGCTTGAGAAGGCGAAGGGTATTCGCGACAGCGACGCGGCTTTTGCCTACCATTTCAGCTACGCGTTCTTGCGTGGCACCGGTTATCTCCATCAGCTTTGCGTAAGCTTGAGCTTCTTCGATAGGATCAAGGTCTTCGCGCTGGATATTTTCTACTAGAGATAGTTCTATTCGATGGTTTTCGTCATCTTGGCTTCGCACGATGACAGGTAGTTGTTCCAGCCCTGCTATCTGTGCAGCGCGATACCTTCGTTCACCTGCAATAATGATATACTTCCCCGATTTTTCTTGATGCACGAGAAGCGGCTGCAGAAGTCCATGACGCCGAATAGATTCAGCAAGCTCATCTAATGATTCCTGAGCAAAGGTTTTTCTTGGTTGATCTGGATTGGGAACCAGATCTTCCATTGATACAAGCTTTACAATAGATGCGGATGGTTCTTCAAGAGATTGTTCAAAAAACTGCTGATGTTCGGGAATCAAGGCTCCAAGCCCTTTTCCAAGACCGAATTTAGCCACGGCTTATGATCTCCTTCGTTACAGCCTCATAGCTCTTTGCCCCAATGCAGGTGGGATCATACATGATAGCAGGAAGTCCATGCGATGGAGCTTCTGAGAGGCGGACATTTCGCGGAATGATTGTCTTGAAAACCTTGTCCTTGAAGTATTCGGTTACTTGCCTGACGACCTCTTGAGAAAGCCTTGTGCGAGCATCGAACATGGTGAGCAGGATGCCACTGATTCTCAAAGAAGGATTGATGCTCTTTTGCACAAGCCCGATAGTCTGGATAATCAGCGAAAGTCCCTCTAGAGCGAAGTATTCGCATTGGAGCGGTATTATGACTTCCGTCGCGGCTGCCAGCCCATTCAATGTTAGCACTCCGAGGGACGGAGGACAGTCTATAAGTATATATTCATAGTCATCCACTACAGGAGCTATTGCACGTCTCAGATAGTCATTCCTGTCAGGACGATCGACGAGCTCGATAGTTGCACCACTGAGGTCCACTGATGAAGGAGCCAAGAAAAGGCGCGGTACTGGAACTGGTTGAATAATCTGCTGTATCTCCGCAAGGCCGGAAATAACGTGATAAATATTGGTGTGGGATAGCTTGCCCCCGATCCCAGATGTGAGGTTTCCTTGGGGATCGAAGTCTATGAGGAGGGTTTTTTTATACTGCAGGGCTAGGGATGTGCCGATATTGATAGCGCTCGTAGTTTTCCCTACACCACCCTTTTGGTTGACAAATACGATAATGCGAGCCATTTTGCCTTCCCGATATGCTATGCCGATTCTAGCATATTGGGCGAGCTTCAGCTATATAGGTTTAGCGTACAAAAAGGCATTTGATACAATTACATACATATCGGAAATGGTCTTTGCATTATTGTGTCTATTAGTCTTCAATTAGTCGACTTTGTGGATTGTTTATGACAAGATAAAAAGTCTAAGCCAGCAAGGATTTAGCCGGCCCTCCTTGACCTTTTTGAGTCAAATTTGATAATTTAATTTAAGTATAGGAGATAAGAATGCTGTTCGATCAGGTTAAATCTGCGATTGAAAATGTGCGGCCATCTCTCAAAGCGGATGGAGGAGATATAGAGCTTGTATCTGTGAGCGATGATGGTGTGGTTAAAGTAAGACTCACAGGAGCGTGCGGTGCATGTCCTTATTCTATGATGACCCTCAAGCAAGGCATTGAGGCGTACCTCAAGAAAGCAGTGCCACAGGTAAAAGAAGTAAAACAAGCCTAAGAAGAGAATTATCGCTTGCCACAGGCGAATGCATCGCAGGTGAATTGTTTATTTCTTGTCTAGATTAGATTTCTTTTTTAGAAGTCTGGCTTATTGCAATTTTTCAGGGTCTTTCGGCAAATCCCATTGCTCTTGATATTCCACTAGCTGCCTTGACTACGAATGAGGCGACTTTTTCCGCCTCCAATTCGGGTCGAATTTCCAAAAGCCAGGATGTACTGATGGAAGCGATGATTTGACCGCGATAGTCACGGATAGGAGCTGCGACACAGTTTACTCCAGGCTCTGCTTCCTCATTGTCGTGAGTCCACCCTCTGGCTTTACAGATATGAATATCTTTTATGAGAGATTCCACATCAATATGTGTGTTTGGACCAAATTTCTGCAATACAGTACCGGGGAGAAGATTGCGAATTTCTTCATCATCCATGTCTAATATGAGAGCCTTCCCTAGAGATGTACAATAGATAGGCCTTTGTTCTCCTATGATTGCATATTTCCTAAGACTGGTGAATTGATCTTCTTTGTCCATATAAACCATCATATTTCCTTGACGACGTGCAAGAAATACGATTGTTCCCAATGAGGATGCGAGTTCGCGCATGAACGGAGCAGATTCCGTCTTGAGCTCTAGACTATTCAGATAGTTGCTAGAAAGCTCGATAAAACCTGGCCCCAGCCGATAACAGTTATCGTTTGAGCCTTTTCGCACATAATCGCGCTGAAGAAGAACAGAGAGCAAACGAAAAGTCGTACTGCGAGGAAGATCTGACTCTGCAGAAATCTCTGCAAGGGTAAGACCAATTGGCTCTCGTGCAAGGATTTCGAGTATATCGAAGGCGCGATCGAGAGACTGTACCTTCATATCGGCCATAGGGCCTCCTTTATTCCTATTTTAACCATAAAGATTTATTTTAGTATTGACAAGATAGAAAAGCAAGCTATTATATGGAATAGGGTTCCATATTGTGGAATCATCTTAACAGACTATCTTTGGGCAAAATGCCAAATATAGGCATCAAAACCTATAAATCATGTGCTAATATTTATCATATAAGGAGCAAAGATGGAAATTCGAGAAGCGATTAATTCTGAGTTTGCAAAAAAAATGGGGACAGAGGATTTGCGCAAGGCTTTTTTGGTTGAGAAAGTCTTTGTTGTTGGAGATATGACAGCCATCTATAGCCATGTAGATAGGATGATAATTGGAGGCATTGTCCCAACCTCCGTCCCTGTTGCTTTACCAGTGAGCAAAGAATTGGGGACAAATTTTTTTCTAGAACGGCGAGAGATGGGAATTATCAATATAGGAGGAAAGGGATCTATCGAGGTAGATGGCACCACCTATGAGGTTGGACAACGGGATGCTCTATATATCTCAATGGGTTCAAAATATGTTGTATTTTCAAGCAAGAATCCAAAGGAGCCAGCAAGATTCTATTTTAATAGCGCACCTGCTCATAGAGCATGTAGAACAAGGCTCATTACTCTTGATCAAGCGAACCATGTGGCGTTGGGTAGTGATGCGGAATGCAATAAAAGAGTGATCAATCAATATATTCATCCGACAGTTCTTGAAACATGTCAGCTTGTAATGGGTATGACGACATTTTCGGAAGGGAGTGTCTGGAATACAATGCCGGTGCATACACACGAGAGGCGAATGGAGGCATATCTGTATTTTGATATGCCAGACGACAGAGTCGTATTCCATTTGATGGGTAAACCTAAGGAAACGCGTCATATTGTGGTACGAAACGAGCAGGCTGTAATCAGTCCGAGTTGGTCGATTCATGCAGGGGTAGGAACTGGGAAATATACCTTTATTTGGGGTATGGCCGGGGAAAACCAGACATTTGATGATATGGATAATGTGGATATGGCTGATCTACGTTGAACTAATCTATATTGAAAGGAGAAGGAGCATGATTTTGGATAAATTTAGGCTTGATGGTAAAGTGGCGATTGTAACGGGTAGTTCGACCGGCCTTGGGCAGGGAATGAGCATTGCGCTGGCAGAAGCCGGAGCAAATGTTGTAGGAGTAGATTATGTGCCATCAAAAGAGACGGCTAGTGTCATAGAGGCACAAGGGCGCAAATACCTGGAGATTGTAGCAAACCTTCTGACAATCGAGCCTATTCAGGGCATCTTAGATAAGACTATAAGCACTTTTGGACGAGTGGATATTTTGGTCAACAATGCTGGAATTATTAGGCGAGAGGATGCAATTAATTTTAAGGAGAAAGATTGGGACGATGTGATGGACCTAAATGCCAAGACAGTATTCTTCTTTAGCCAGGCAGTGGCGCGAAAATATATCGAACAAGGGACGGGAGGAAAGATCATCAATATCGCATCGATGCTTTCATTCCAGGGAGGAATAAGGGTGCCGTCTTATACAGCATCGAAAAGTGCCGTGATGGGTCTGACAAGATTATTGGCGAATGAATGGGCTAAATATCAGATCAATGTGAACGCAATTGCTCCAGGCTATATGGCAACGAACAATACAGCGGAGCTTAGAGCAGATAGAGAGCGGTCAGAGGAGATCTTGGGTCGCATACCAGCGGGTCGATGGGGCACGCCCGAGGATGTGAAGGGCGCTGCAGTCTTCTTAGCATCATCAGCGAGCGACTATGTGAATGGGTATACTATCGCCGTCGATGGTGGTTGGCTGGCTAGATAACAGTCATAACAAGTAGATGTGAGGAATGCAGGATTAAAATAGTCTGACATATGGGCACCATGAGTGGTTATTATCTAGAGGGCGGATGGGTCCTGGTCCTGCGGCTCTGTATAGCTCTAGTGTATAGCTCTAGGGACGGAGGTTTATTGAATAATTACCAAGAGCGATTATTTATTAATTCAGAAATCCCTATATAAGGAGTAAGAAAATGATTGTCAGCATGCTTTCGGAATTATCGAGATATCGAGGACTTAGCAAGAATCTAGATATTGCTTTTGATTGGCTCCATAAGGGACTTTGGCGTCAGCTTTCAATAGGGAAGTATTCTATTGAAGGCGATGCTGTCTTTGCGCTCATTCAAGAATATACTGCTAAAGAACATTCAGAGTGCAGATTTGAATCTCATCGAGAATATATAGACATTCAAATGATGATTTCAGGAAAAGAAATCATTGAGGTGCTGCCAGTGAATGCACTCAAAGTCATTGAGCCTTACAAGCCTGATATAGAATTCTATGCCTTACCAACAGATAGAAATGCTAATGTTCTAGCGATGAGCGCTGAACAACTCGCTATTTTTTTCCCTGAGGATGCGCATCGGCCATGTATGAAAGCGGGAGCATTGGCGGAATCGGTGAGAAAAGTTGTGGTAAAAGTGGCTATATAGTCATTAAGGCTTGAAAAATGCATGGCTTATTGATTTCAATCAGGAAGCCAAGATGAAGATATTGGAAAAGTTTTATCTGGCTTGAATATTGATTGGGAATTGCTTACTAAGGAAATCGGAGAAAATAGGGGAGGAAATAGGGGACGGAGGATTACGCAAAAGAGACAAATAGGACTAAAAAAATATTATGTTGACCTGGACTTTTTCGGTTCTAGCTAAAGACGAGATTTTGCTTTAGCTATGTGGACTAACACATAACATAGATTTTTAAGGATTATAAGATGGCAAAAAAAGAGGAAATTAAAGAACTGTTTTATAAAAATAGCCTTATCCCTGTAATAAAGATTGATTCTGCGGAGATGGTAGACGGTCTTGCTAAAGCACTTCGTGGAGGTGGGTTGTCTGTTGCTGAGATTACTTTTAGGACAAAAGCTGCACCTAAAGTAATCGAGAAGTTTGCATCATGCTATGAGGATATTCTTGTAGGTGCTGGAACAGTAACGAAAAAAGATGAAGTAGATGCAGCTCTTTTGGCAGGAGCACAATTTATTGTCTCTCCAGGTTTTAATCCATCAATATGTGAATACTGTTTGGGAAGGAATGTTCCTGTTTTTCCAGGAGTAAATAACCCTTCGCTTATAGAGCAAGCTATGGCTATGGGCCTTAATATTTTGAAATTTTTTCCTGCAGAGGTCTCTGGTGGAGTTAAGGCTCTTAATGCATTTAGGTCAGTGTATCAGCAAGTGTCATTCATCCCTACAGGAGGAATTCAGGAAAATAATATTCATGAATATCTTTCTTTGAAGAATGTGTTGGCTTGTGGTGGCTCATGGATTGTCTCAGCAGATCTTCTTGAAGCAGGGAAATTTGATGAAATTGAGAGACTTATAAAATCTGCACGACGAGCGATGATGGGATTCTTGCCAATTGTGCAAGAAGGCATAGATGAGGAGGGGCAGATTAAGCCAATGAGGTCAATGAGGGACGGAGGTTGTATTGAAGTCAAAACACCATCGATCAAAAGAACATTGGCTATGCTTTCTTATTTGAAAGCTTATGTTATTCCTGGTTCCGAAATCGAAAACAAACAGGGTCTTGTTGAGATGAGCGTGGGTATTCCAGGATTACATGCTCAAATTCATCTTATTGAATAGGAAGGAGAATTGGAATGAGCATAGCAACATTTGGGGAGATTATGCTTAGGCTAAAATCTCCCGGACAGGAAAGATTACTTCAGTCGCCTTTTTTTGAAGCAACTTTTGGCGGAAGCGAAGCAAATGTGGCTGTTGCTCTCTCAAGATTAGGCATTTCAGCGCGCTTTATTAGTATTTTACCAGAGAATCCAATTGGAAGAGAATGCATGAGAGAGCTTCGATCGCATGGCGTTGACGTTTCATGCTTAAAATTCAAGGAGGGGAGGCTGGGAATATATTTTTTTGAGAATGGAGCCAATCAGCGTCCAAGTAATGTCATCTATGATAGGGAAAACTCAGCAATTTCAAGAATTGCTGAAGAGGACATCGACTGGGAAGCTTCATTTAAAGATATGCAATGGTTTCATATATCAGGAATTACACCTGCTCTTTCTCAAAATTGCGCTGATGAAACGATCAAAGCTGTTCGTATTGCTAAAGATAAGAGATTGACCGTATCTCTTGATTTGAATTATAGAGCCAAATTATGGAACTATGGAGTAGATGCATGTAGTGTGATGTCAGAAATTGCGCGATATGCAGATATTCTTATAGGGAATGAAGAAGACTATCAAAAATCATTGGGGATTAAGGGCCCTTCAGCTATTGGAGCTCAACATCTTGATATCGATGCATATCAAGCGATGTGCGAGATTGCTTTAAAACAATACCCAAACGCAAAGATAGCAGCAGTGACTCTTCGAGAAAGCTTTTCAGCTGACAATAATGATTGGTCAGGAATGATCATCAGTGAGGGACGGAGGTTTATCTCGCGCAAATATCATATATCCGATATAGTAGACAGGGTTGGAGCTGGAGATAGTTTTGTCGCCGGTCTAATATACGGATTGATTACGAAGAAGGACTATCAGGCTGCTCTTGAATATGCTGCTGCGCTTTCCTGTTTAAAGCATTCTATTTCGGGCGATTTTGCTCTTATTGAAAAGGGAGAGGTTGAGAAGCTCTTAGGAGGAGACGCTTCGGGTAGAGTACAGCGTTAGAATGCCTTCAATGCGGTTTTGTTTTGATTATTAGAAGGACGAAGACAGGTCTTTATGGCTTATTAGCGGCGCCATAAGGAATAACATCTTCACTTGTATTCTCATCCTTTGGCTGATTTGAAGAGGCCCTACTGCTTCCAGTACTTTCTAGCTTTTTCTTGATAAGGCGTGCTACAACATCACGATTATCCAGAAGTGAGCTTAAGGATCTATCATGATGCAGCAAGCTAATTACCTGTGCAAAAAGGCCAGTGACGTCACTCTGAATATACCATTCCTTTTTAAGCAATTCATTATGATATATGGCATTTGTTCCTATTACTCTATAAAATAGTCCTTCCTTGTAAGCAGCGTCAAAGTCATCAATTGCATTTGCTGAAAAGATTGGAAGGCTAACTGCACATATAACCTTACTAGCGCCAAGTTCTTTTAGATATCTCATTGCCTTAATGAGAGTTCCACCGGTGCCGATCAAATCATCTGCCATAAAGACAACTTTATGCGAGACATTACCGAGTAATCGCATTTCACTGATATTAGTTTCTGCTGCACTTTTAGTGATTTTTGAATAGTCTCTTTCTTTGTAAAGTAAAGCTAAGGGCTTTTGTAAAGCATTTGCATAGAATTTATTTCGATCGACTGCACCTGTATCTGGGGCAAGTACTACTATGTCTTCTTTTGCTATATCAATAATCGATGTCAGCTTTTCAATGATCTGAAAAGAGGCATGTAGGTTCTCCATTCTGAGCCGGTCAAATGCATTCTCAATTTCCTTTGAGTGAATATCAAGAGTGATGATTCTATCAACGCCAAGGCTTTCCAGCATCTTGCCAATGCGAGCTGCAGTTAATCCCTCTCTTCCCTTTTTTTTATGTTGTCGCGAATAAGGATATATTGGCAGCACAAGACTTATTTCTGCAGCCCCAGCCTGCATGGCAGCATCGATAGCTACAAAAAGGTTAAAAATATGATCATTTACTGAAAGAACTTTTTGGATAGTGCCATCATTAAATGAGACGGGTTGATGATTTTCAACATCCTGAAAGATATAGATACTTCTGCCCCTGATAGATTCAAGGATTTCTGTTTTTATCTCGCCATTTGCAAAGAAAGTATGTCTTACATCGATCTTAAATTTGGGTGGTCGATAACGTTCTTTATCTCCTGGCAAAAAAAGCATACCAGTGTTACAGTCATTTGCGAAGTTGATCTTTCTAATAACCAGCTCAGGAGTGATATGATATCTTCCTGCTATAGCTTGAGCTTTTCTCATGAATCGATGCTTATAGATTCCAGAGAGCTTTCGTATAACCTGATTTGCGAACGCCTCTGCTCCTGGGCAAGCAATAATGCCTAGATGGGTTGGATCTGAATAACTCATGCAAAGCCTTCCCTCTTTGAATTCAACAAATTGATGTGGATGAGAAACAAGAAAAATCTTCATTAGTATAGCCCAAAATTGCCCAAATGAATAGAATCTTTCAAAAGAGAATTAGGGAGGGAGTTGGTTATATATAGAAAATAGAATCTTTAATATAGAATGGCAGCTCTTAATCGAGGGACGGAGGCAACAATTGCAATTCCATAATTCAATAAGATTGCTGATTGAGGATAGTCATGATTTTTCTATAAATCATTAAATGAAAGCTTCATTCGAATTTACGAGCTAATATAGAGCCTGATAACAATTTGCTCAGCGAAAAAGCATTAAATGTGGCAAGATTAGATGAATGTTTTGATTTAGAGATTATTATTAATGAATCTGATTCATCATCTAATTAGATAATTCATTCTCCAGCTAATAATGATAGAGCAGTTCGATATTGTGTCACAGTCGGTGGTAACATTCCGGTTTTAGTCTGAACTGACCCCTTCCAATTCTATACCCCCTTTTGTGTCCACGTGCAGGGGTTCAGTTCAGACCTTGACAATATATTGTCTAGATAACCCATAAGCATATTCTGGTATGTTTGGTTCTAGCAGAAAGGTTTTTCAATCTCAATTTGAGTATTAAGGAGTAGGTCTTGATTAAATTGAGCTTGAAAGAAGCTAATGATCCTATTGGATTCATATTGGAGTCAAATCTTGTTTTGAAATTGTTATGGCTATTCTTGCTGAAGTATTATCATCTAAGAGCAGCAAATTGCAGAGAAGAATCATTATCATATTTCATAAGAGAAGTTTTTGGCCTATTTTTGCTAAAACTCGAGATCTTTCTCTATAATCCGAAAATCATCTTTTGATATAAAGTATTCACCGCAATATTGATATTCTGAGGATAGTGTGCAAAGGCCTGCTTTTATAGGGTTATTGCTTATATATTCATATACTAAAATAAATTGCCTTATAGTATTAATTAATACGCTTTTGAAACGATCATGCCATACATGACCCTTTGCTTGTATTATTTTATTATAATGTATAGCAAATACCGACAATATCCATTGCATTATTCTTGATAGAGATTCTCCTTTTGCAGGTTTTATTAAAAAATGAATGTGGTTCCCCATAATACAAAAATTGGCAATTTCAAATTTATAAGGATGTCTTACTTTGGTTTTTGCACGCAGAACTACCTTGAGAAATAGGAGCTTTATCTCTTTATTGTCAAATATGCATTCTCCTCTATTGATCTTAGCAAAAACATGATACCAGGATCCTTCTGATAATATCCTTGAATGTCTCATATAAAGAACATCGCAGAAAAAAGAAAAAATAATTCAAAATTTGGCATCTTATCACTTTAAGATTATCTATACAGCATTGCTAACTCGAGAGCAGCATAGAAAGAGCAGAATATTGAAGTGCAATGTTGCAATGTTTAGCCAATATTAAATCCTTGAATGCTAATAAGTTAGATATGGTGAAATGCTGTAGGCCAAACGTAGGCCAAACATACGCCAAACCTCCGTCCCCTTATTACTTATTATTTGGATCTTTATGACTTTGTATTCTGTCTAAGAATGCCATCCTATTTTTCTAAATACTCAACCAAGCTATTAGATTTATGATAGAGTAGCATCTATATGATTTATAGAAATAGTAAAATAGATACTCAATCCCTCGCGATTCGATTGGCTAAATTTGCTAGCATAACAAAAACCTCAGGAGAATTATCATACCCTGATTTTCTTATTTCTGTTCTTCTAGAAATTCCTTTCTTTAGCAGCAGGCCAAACCTTGTCCAAGAATTTGAGATTTCCGAGGATGAGTTGAAACGAAGAATTGTAATTGCTTTTGCTCCAGGAGAAGGGCAAGCGTGTATAACGCTTACAGGACATTATGATGTAGTTGATACAAGTAATTATGGAGCTTTAGAGCCACTCGCTTTTGATCCCGATGCACTTTTGAAAAAAATGCTTCAAATGCTTTCTGCTAAAGACAGCCTTTCGTCTTCAGAAATATCTCTTAAAAAGGATTTGGAAAGCGGTTTATTCATTCCGGGCAGAGGCATTCTTGATATGAAAAGCGGACTAGCTGCTGCGATTACTGTGATCTCTAAATTCCTGGGGGATCCTGGTAGGATTGGGAATATCATTTTCTTAGCTGTTCCGGATGAAGAGGGAGCTTCTGTTGGAATGAAAGCAGCTAGGAAGATCCTCTCAGATTTTATTAGTTCTCATCAGCTTCAGATGAAAGCAATAATCAATTTAGATGCTGCAGTCGATCAAGGGGACGGAGGTGAAGGCAAAGCTGTATTTCTCGGATCAGTTAGCAAACTTCTTCCCTTTGTTTTGTTTGTAGGAAAATCAGCTCATGCAGGAGCACCTTTTGATGGCTTTAATCCGGTGTTAGCTGCTTCTCTTTTTATGAGAGAAGTAGAATGCAATAGTGACTGCTTTAGTACTCGTACTAGCTTTCCTGGAGAAGAACCGCCTCCACCAACTATTCTCTACAGCCGAGATATGCGGACACGCTATGATGTAACTATGCCTTTTGACATATTCTGCGCTGTTAACATCTTGACCTTTGAAAGGAAACCCGAAAAAATATTTGAAAATTTCAAATTACTTGTGCAAGAGACGCTGAATAATGCTATTTCTCTTTTTTATGAAAGAAAGTCCGTTTTTTCCAGAAAAAAGAATGAAAATATTGCAATACAGAAGTTTTCTTCCAGAGTTATTGATTTTTCAGAATTAGTTGATCGAGCTGAATATGTTGCACCAGGTATCTTGGATCGTCTAAGAAAGGCAGCTGAAAAGCACCATCCCGAAGATCCTGTGCTGCAAACATCTAAAATTGTGCATGAATTGCTTTCATTTGCCCAAATTGAAGGACCCTGTGCAATTGTTGGCTTTGCTCCTCCTTTCTATGCAAAAGCTGAATTAGATTCAAAAAGAGACCAAGATTTCTTAATACTGCTCAAAGATGAGATTGCAAAGTTCAATAGGGAATATCAAGAATCAATAAAGCTCCGTCCCTTTTTTCCCGGGATTTCGGATATGAGTATTCTAGCACCATCAATAGAAAATCATTCGATAGAATATATAAAAAAGCAATCGGCGGTAATTCAGAAGGATTTGGACAAGTATCTGGATGATTTTATAAAAGCACCTGTAATTAATATTGGGCCATGGGGTAGGGAATATCATCAATGGGGAGAAAGAGTAAATCGCCACTATGCTTTCAATGTTTTGCCTGATTTGATATTTAAAATTAACCAAAGAATACTAGGATCGCTTAAATAATTTTTGCGGTATTATTGGTTATATAAATATAGGGAGAATAACGATGACTATTGTAATATCTTTAGGCGGTTCTATAGTTGCTCCACAAGAAGGACCCAGCGGCCTATTCTTATATAATTTCCGGAATGTACTACTCTCCTGGCTAAATGGAGAGGATCACAAAGTGATTATAGTGGTTGGTGGAGGTTATGCAGCCCGTCAATGGCAAAAGGCCTATAAGGAAATGATTGAAATAGATAAGACAATTAGCGGGGACGGAGGATCACGCATAGGTAGAGATGCTGATGTTCGCCAATCTCTTGATAGAATAGGCATTGCAGCAACAAGGCTCAACGCACAGTTGATTAAGGAAGTTTTTTCTGACTATAGTCGGGATCCAATAGTCACAGATCCTTCCGCTGACATTACAATGAACAGCAGAATACTGATTGCTGCCGGCTGGAAGCCAGGGTTTTCTACAGACTATGATGCTGTTATTCTTGCTGAGCGTTTTCATGCAGAAAAGATATTGAATCTTTCAGATGTTTCTCAGATTTATAGTGCCGATCCAAAAGTCGACCCTAATGCAAAGCCGATTCTTCATATATCTTTTGATTCGCTTTTGAAAATGATCGGAACTGAATGGGATCCTGGGGCAAATGTACCTTTCGATCCAATTGCAGCAGCCAAGGCTCGCGAACTCGGTATTACCGTTATATTTGCATCAGGGAACAACTTGATGAATTTCGCTGATATTCTCAATGATAAGCCATTTATTGGCACAATAATTGATTGAATTTATCCGCTCTACATTGGTCAGCCTAGAAGGCCAGCTTGAAGAGTCACTCGAATTTGGAGAATTCTTGTATAGCCAATATATGATGTTTTTTAGCATTCGCAATTTCAAGTCTGAAGTTAGCGTAAGGCTTGTTTTTCTATATCTTGTCAATAAGCATTGAGCATTTTCCAGACGGTATCGGGAGTGTTTTTTTCTTTTTGCCCAATACATTGATAGTGAAATAATATAGTTTCTCGCTTTCCATATGGATTTCCCATCCTCTTCCTGATTTGCTTGAAAGAATGGTGATCATGTTGCGCTTAAGAGAGAGGTTTTCAATACCCATCGCTTCAAGATTGGGAATTATCCAATCGACCGTTTTTCTGGGCAGAGAAATATATAGTCCAATTACATTTTCTATTATCAAGGTAACCGTGCTAAGGCTGTTGGATGGGAAATGATTTGGCAGAGGCCAATCTGGATGTTCTTCCCAAATGGCTTTCCCTTCATTCATAGGCTGATAAGCGCTCCACACAGTAGGATGGTTGCTGCGCTTGTTTGCTTCCTGATCGCTGTTATGCATGGAATCTAGAATATAATACAGATGCCTTATGGCTGAGTTTCTAGCAAGTTCATAAAAATAATATTTTTCTAGTCCCTTGATGACCATGAACGTGAGCCATGGGAAAACACTTCCTCGATATCCCTGGCCTTTTTTGTCAAAGGCAGGGTGATCGACCGAAAGCGAGGGGAAGGGATTTTCAGTACCAAAACAGGAAGGGTCTTTTAGCTTGGCAATTAGTTTTTCTGCGCGCTCTTCATTTGGTATTTCTGCCAAAAGAAGCCAATATGTCCCTAAGGTCTTTGTCCGAACCTGAATTTCATTTTCATCTAGGTCATAATAGAAACCATCTTCCGGATTCCACATTTTCGAATTGATTCTTGTTTTTATAGAAAAATAGTCTCTTTTATACTGAAAAGAAGCGTCCTTATCATTCAGAATGTCTCCCAAAGCAGATAAATATAGAGCATTCATAGCCATGGTTGCGTTGAAGTCAATAAAATATCGAGCCTCTGAACGTGGAGAATTTTCCATGCCTGTAGAAGAAAGAGGCGTAGCAAAAAGCCCGTTCGGCATCTTGAAATTAGCCTCAAGCCATTTGTAATAATTGCTCAATGCTGGCATTATTTCTTTTACTCTCTTTTTATTGGCTGTCTTATGGTAGAGATTGAACTCTGCCCATGAGAGGAGGGGAAGTGTTACGCCAAGAGGATTATCTTTGGGGAAAATAGGAGCTCCTGTCTCTATATCATAGACATTGCAAATTGCGCCATCGGGCTCTTGAAGCGCATAAAGTGCATCGAGTCCATTTGATGCTGGGTAAATCCGATTGCTATATACTAGAAAGAAACTGGAAAAGACTTGCTCTAAAAAATCAAGAGTCTTTCTTGCAGGGTAATAAAAGAATCTAATCTTGCTGATTTTGGTCTGGCTACCTCCATTTGTCCAGCAATCAGCAATCCATGCCCATGTTCGATCATAAATATCGACAAAATCCTGGTCATAGAAGTGAATATGAGGAAAATCCTTTTTATTCAAGAAACTTACCTTCTTATTTTATGTCTGCAATTCACTGAATTTATAGATAACAGGAAAATCTTACAGGAAATTGCATTATATTCAAGCATATAGTAACTTACTATACTCATTCCATATCTATTTGTCAAATTTATCGATTATTAGATGCTGTTGATTCATCATTGATTGATATCTTGATCAGCGAGAAGAATACATTCATCCAAAGTGCTCAAGCCGCGAACAATATCTTCTGCGAATGAATCACAATCTGGTGCGCCACATGCTCCGCAATCGATTCCTGGAAGTTTGCCTCTTATATATTCGATTCTTTCTGCCATTTCGAGAGCTTTCGATAGGTCCTTGTTTAGCACAAGGACAGGGTTTGGGGACAGAGGTTTATTCCATTTAAATGCTTCATATTCTTTTTCTAGAGATTCCAGAGATTCTAGTGGAGATTCTAGGGACGGAGGTTCAGATTTTTCTTTAATATTTTGATAGCCATTCAAGAAAGGCTGTGGAACAGTGGAAACAAGGGCACCAGAGCGATATCGCTGGCGAATTGTCGAACGCGCAATATATGGATTTTCTACTGCCATTGGTCCACCTACACAGCCACCAGGACATGCAAGTGCTTCGACATATTCAATAGAGTCAGTATTGCCATTTTCGATAGCTTCCAATAGCTCTATGACATTAGAAATACCATCAACAGAGACTGCATTTTCTATATGGAGCGCATCAAGTTCTCCATCTGATCGTGCCCAACCTATTCCCGGATCCAAATTATCTATTATGGGTAACAGATGTTGAGATAGAGGCTGTCCATGCGGCTCATATAAGATATCCGCAATTCTTATAGAAGGTATTTCTGGATCAGATGGCAAATGAGATGGGGGTGAAATTAATGGGGACAGAGGATCAAGCGCGCGCTTCATCAGCCTATATACTTTGCCGAACGAAAACACTGCATTGATTGCAGAGTATTCATATCCTAATGGCATCTTGATTGCGGTCACTTTTGCTGTACACGGACTAAGGAAAAAAATGCCAATTCTCTTTGATAGATGATTTAATCTATTTCGCACTTCTCGGGCTGCTATTTCAAAAGGTGGAAGAATAGGCACGAGATTCGGGATCAAGCTTGGAAATCTCTGTTGGATAAGTCGTACAACGACTGGACAAGCGCTTGAAATGCGAGGTCTTAGGTCTGTCTGAGAGAGCAAGTTGCGAGTCATCTCTGTTACGACAAGTGCTCCCCATGCAACGTCAAAAACCTCATCGAAGCCCGATTTATGAAGTGCATTGAAAATATCTGAATGACGATATTTTGGACCAAATTGAGCGTAAAGGGACGGAGCTGGTAAGGCGACCTTCAGATCATAGCCATCCATTAAAAAAATCGGGTCAGAAATTGCCTTTTTTGCTCCTTTAGGACATCGGCGGATACATTCACCACAGTCTATACAGCGATCTTCAAATATTCTTGCTTTCCCATTTTTAACACGAATAGCTTTGGTTGGGCAAAATTTTATACAAGTTGTGCAGCCAACGCACAGGTCTGTATCAAGTTGGACAGAATGAAAAATCGGAAGAATGGCTTGAGGTTGATTCCTAGATTCCAGATCCACTTATGCCTCTCCAGAAAATAAGTTGAAATGCATTACTACAGTTGTGCCCTTATTTGGCTCACTTTGAATTATTAGCTCATCTGCATTCTTTTTCATATTAGGCAATCCCATTCCAGCGCCAAATCCCATATTTTGGATCTCTTCAGGAGCAGTTGAATACCCTTCTTGCATCGCAAGCTCGATATCTGGGATACCTGGGCCATGGTCGATAAAGCTGGTGGTAATTTTATCTTTTGAAATATCAATTTCCGCTCGACCTCCGTCCCCGTGGATTGCAATATTCATTTCTGCCTCATAAACTGCGATAGCAATTCTCTTAATCATTGGAGGCGACAATCCGAGCTGTATCAATCTATGTTTGAGATCGGTTGAAGTCTTGCCTGCAGCAAAGAAATCCAATCGAGGAATATTATACTCTATAATCACAATATTTAATCCCCATTTTTAATGTCTTATCTCATAAGTCAAAGAGGCGCTCTTCCTCGAAAAGATCGTGCAAGAGTCAGTTTATCTGCATACTCAAGATCACCTCCTACAGGCATGCCAGTAGCTAATCGCGTAACTGACACAGGCTCTTTTTCAAACAATTTTTTTAGATATAGAGCAGTAGTATCTCCCTCGACTGTTGGATTTGTTGCAATAATTATTTCCTGTATGGGGACGGAGGTTGAAAAAGAATTGTGTATGCGCTGGATAAGCTTGTTTATACTTAGAGACTCAGGCCCAATACCTTCCAAAGGAGAAAGCAGCCCTCGTAGTACATGATATAGGCCTCTATATTCTCTGGATGTTTCAATAGTAAATACATCTTGTGGTTGTTCTACGACACAGATAATACTTCGATCGCGGGAAGCATCTAAACAGATTTGGCAAATATCAGCTTCAGCATAGGAACCGCATTCGGAGCAAAAACGCACAGTCGTACGCAGTGTTAGAATGGTTTCAGCAAGGGCTTCGCTGAAGGAGATATCAGATTTTAGTAGAGCATATACAATTCTGAGAGCACTTTTTCGTCCAATTCCAGGCAGTTTTGTGAGAATTGAAACGAGATCTTCAATTGATTTCATAATCATGTCCTTTTTGCCTGTTCATATTTCAAGTTTCAAAAACCATCAAGCTCCGTCCCTAAAGCCCTAAAGCCCAGATTAAGACATGGAGAAGCGGGCGACAGAGAAAGCAGCGCATCCAATTAAAGCAGAAGCTTAGAAGCTTAAACCTCCGTCCCCTTGAAATTGCCGGGGAAGTTTCCAAATGGAATGCCCGTGCTAAATTCTCCTAATGACCCAGCAAATTCTTTTTGGATGGCTTCTTTTATCTTTTCCGCCGCATCATGATGAGCGGCTCGAATGAGATCCTGAAGAAGAGGTATATCTTTAATATCAGAAAGCTCAGGAGAAATAAGGCATTCAAGCAATTCCATGTTTCCTGAAAGGGTTATTTTGACCATGCCGCCTCCAGCCTGTCCTGTAGCTCGAATCGCGTTTATTTTTCTTTGCATTTCTTCAGCCTGCATTTTTAATGCTTGTGGATTCTTTAGCATGTCGAAAATATTTGAAAGATCCATGTAACCTCCAGCTTATTCCTTGTAAATCTAGATTTCTTCATCCTGCATATCAGCAAATTCTTCAGATTGTTCAGAGAGTTCAGATGAATATGAGGTATTTCTTGATAAATTAGAAGGTAGCGACGATTTTTCGAGGATAGAAGGCTCATAGGTGACTTTTGTTGCCATCACTGTACCCTTGAAAACCTTGCGCACAACATCGACAACATGGGCTTCTGATTCTGTAAGCTTGTTTTGTTCTGGGGCATCTGAGCATCGAATGCCATTACCTCCTTTTATCTTCCCATCATTATTAGAAAACCCTATTTCCTGGGTCTCTAAAGGATGCTCAAAAGAATCAGGGCTATCCCACTTCTCACCTGATAACCCTATGTTTTCATGCAGCAAAGAGTCTTGTTCTTGAGAAGTTCTTTCATTAGCATTCTCTTTCTGATCAATTTCTCCTTGAATAGTCTCTCCATTATGAGGGACGGAGGTCTGTGGTTGTGATTCGTTTGATTTGGTGCTTGACTGTGACGGGGGACGGAGGTTGATATCTTCATTATTTTCGCTTCTTTCTTGAACTGATAAATGTCGGACTTCAATTGCACATGGCTTTCCTAGGATTTGGGTAGCTGTCTCTATGATGAGAGATTCAAATCTCAAAATGATGTCCATCTCAACCCGATTTGAGACTGGGATTATGATGCCATTGTGTTTAGGTTGCCATTCCGTTGATTTTTCTAGAGCCGAAGCCAAGAAGAGGTTCTGGTTTCGCAATTTGCCGATGATTTTCTTTCTTAATTCGGATAATGGTATTTGCTTATCAGACGATTTGCTATTGATCGTTTCTTTGATTATTGACTCGGGAGATCCATTTTCGTTCATACTTGAAGCGCGTATTTCATTTGTTTTAAAGCTTTGCTGAATGTTATGAAGCATATCAAATAATTCAAGTGGGCTAATGTATGACGAGAGGTGGCACAATTTGGCAATGGCCAATTCGATTTCGTATCGTGGTTCTATGCTTTCTTTAAGATGTCGGTATGCATCAAGAAGTAGAGCAATAGCATATTCGATTTGGGCTTTCGAGAGAGACTCGATAACTATAGGCTCGAATACTGTATGCGGCGCAATTATTAGGTTTTCTTTTTGAATTCCGTTCATTATAAGCAACACAGAACGACAATAATTTACAGCATCTGTCAAGAATTGTTCAGGAGAAACACCCTGCATAATAATTTCATCTAGGATAAGAAATGCATCCTGGGAGTTTCCTTTTGCGATGGCTCGAAAAAGGGCATTGAGAGAGTCAATTCCTACTAATCCGAGCGTTTCTCTAATATTCTGAGCGGTGATTTTTGTACCAGAAAATGAAGCAATTTGATCGAAAAGGGTATAAGCATCACGTATAGAGCCTGCAGCTTCTCGAGCCATCCATAATAGCGCCTCTTCCTCTGCTTCGATCCCTGTCTCTAAAGCGACTTGCTTCAAAAGCCCAAAAATAGTCTCTACAGAAATCAATCTGAAATTGAATTGCTGGCATCGGCTTTTTATGGTTGCAGGAACCTTATGCGGTTCTGTGGTTGCAAATATGAATGCAATATATGGCGGAGGTTCTTCAATGGTCTTAAGGAGCGCGTTAAAGGCACTCATCGATAGCATATGAACTTCATCTATAATATAGATTTTATAGCGTCCAATATTAGGAGGAAATAGCACCTCATCCTTGATCTGTCGAATATTATCTACAGATGTATTCGACGCACCATCTATTTCGATAACATCGAGGGAAGAACCGTTGGTTATGGAAATGCAAGAATCACATGTCCCGCACGGATGAGCGGTAGGACCTTTTTCGCAATTTAATGCTTTAGCCAGTATGCGAGCTGTACTAGTCTTTCCGCATCCTCTTGGTCCAGAGAATAGATAGGCATGTGCTATGCGTCCTTGTTCTAACGATGAAATAAGTGTAGCGGATACAAAGCTCTGGCCTGCGAGTTGTTCGAAGGTCTGTGGTCGTTTACGGGTTGCTGTGACTTCAAATTGCATAATGGAAAAATACCATGCGAGGGTGGAAGGGTAAAGCAGTCAAAGCGCATAAGGCCAGGCGCTCTGCGGCACCGCACCTGCTGTGTACCGTTGCTTCCTTCCGGATCTGGCGGGTTTAGACAGTGGTTACGAGCACAGTGCCTGGCCTTATGCGCTCGGCCTATTCACGGAGAGAGAGGGATTTGAACCCTCGGTACCCTTTCGGGCACTCCTGTTTTCGAGACAGGTACAATTAACCGCTCTGCCACCTCTCCATAAATTTTGTGGACCAGCCGGACTCGAACC
>JAKJFY010000069.1:0-6998 GCA_022704665.1 Spirochaetota bacterium
TGCTGTAAAAGATATTGTTCGCCACTATCCAGCTTTGATAGCTCCGATAGGTTGCCGTGATCGTATTGCCAAGTGATCGCGCTGCAATGGCGTATAAGCTCTTCGTGATCAAGCGTTAGCTTCTCTAGCATTCACTTCTCCATACTCTAGTATTAAAGCGTGGCGTTTCGTGAAGTACTGCGCTTCTTCCAGTGCAATGTGTTAGGTTCTTATTTCTGTATCACATCTGCCGTAATACTTGCCTTTTCAACAAACCCAAGCATACTGAAGTACAAAATAAGAGATGCAGGACTCCAATTACCTGCATATTCAATATTCGTCAATTCAATATTATTACCGTACTTATTTACAGCCTCTTTTTTTGCTTCTCTGAGTAGTACTTCTCGTCTTTTCTCCACTGGATTCAAAAACAATATATTCCAAAATGTTGTTTCATACTTAACTGAACCAATAATTTCCGGCGGAGCCTTCATTTTACTATGAGATTCATTACCATCAAAAATTAGAAATCCTTCTTCTGAACCGATGCGATATCCAAAAACAAATTTTGATCCACTTAAATCTTTTGGTATCCAAGGAAGGTCTGTCCATCCGCCATATTCTCCAGACTGGTAATAAAAACTATCAGAAGAAAAAAATGATTTTACAAACTTTGAACCGGGTGCTATTGAAACAGGAGGAATGCTCTGTTTTGCCTCTATATATTTAGTACCCTCAGGTACAAGTCGATGCGAATTTCCATTACTTGGTGTAAATGAGGAAACATCCCAAAGTAAAGTAACTACTTTTTCAGATTTGTTTTCAATTGTAATTTCAGCCCAATAACTGTCCTTGCAATTTAGTTTCCCCGATATATAATCATTTTGAGAAATCATTTCCGGCCGAGGATAATCTTCAATCGGCTTCATTGTAACACAAGAGGTTAGTATCAAAACCATAATAACAAAAGCAATGCCCTTTTTCATTTTCTATCCTCCTTTGTATAACCTTTTGGAGAAGAAAGATATTTTGCCACGCTATGCGCGATAAGTAAGTGTACTTTTTCCATTATACGCGCGCAAGTGCGACACTGGTTGTCTCTGTACTATATTTTATCGTTAGCTTCGCTAGTGTTAGCTTCGCTTGGTATGCGCCAGTAGCCATCATCGCACTTCTCAAGGCCAAATAGGTCGACAAGCATCTTATCATGCATCGCATCGATGGTTTGCTGTGATACTTCGCCTTTCTCTAAAACTCCATCAAAGAATCTCTTTGTCGCCTCTATGCCATCATGTTGTCCTAGTCGCTGCTCTAGCGTATCAATCCTGCGCCTTATCGCTTCGTTCATGTTTCCTCACTCGCTTTCTGTTCTAGCTTATCAAGTCGCTCTTCGATATCGTCCAGCTTCTCACTTCTAAGTACATCAGCGGCGCTAGATAAGATGAATGTCAGTGCCCGATAGAATTGTATCTGTACAGGATCAGCGCCAGCTTTACGTGCTTCTTCGTACACGCGCACGATCTCTTTTCTGATACTCGATAGCGTTGCAAGCCTGCGTACAAGTTTTTTCTTTTGTCCAACTTCCTGTTCAGCCATATCCATTTTCCTTTTTCGTGGTTTCAAGTGTATCTTTTTGTATACACTAACTAGCCAGTTTATGTTACTAAGCGCCGGCTAAGCAAGCGTTAGCAAGCGTAGCTAAGCAAGCTAGCGTTAGCAAGCGTAGCTAAAGCTAACTATGCACAATAGTGCAACGCGTATCTCCATCTAACGCTATTCGCATTCTCTTTAGTAGTTCAACGCTTGACTGGTCGCCACGCATCAATATCGTAGTTACTACATGGTCGAATAGTTCACTAGCCGAAAGCTTTACTTGTTCACGGCCAAGCGCTACATCAAACTCTTCTGCTAGCTCAAGCGCCAATTCCTCTGCCATTGCATCAATTTCTTTCTTGTTCATCCTATCACTCCTTCATAAATCAATATCTCAGCTCCACAAGCTAAGTCCTCAGCCTGGTATACTTTCTCAGCCTCCAGCCTCACTACCTGCGCGTCGTCATGCCATACGCGTATCTCTGAGAATACGTCCATGATAGCCTTCAAGAGGTTATCGATATCAGGCTTTGTTACTACATAGTGATCTTTTCGCCGCGCCTTCGGCCTTGGTAGTATGATCTTCGCCTGTAAGTATATCGGAGCGGTTAGCTCGCGCCCTGCTAGTTCCGCCGCGGCCAAGCGTATCGTATCCTTCCAGCCATTCGCTGTTCCAGGTGTATATACCGCGGCGTGCTTCCCCCGGATACAACCTTTCACGCGCGGCTGTGCCTTCGGAGTGCCTATCACTTGAAAACTTCCTACTAAGTTCCAGTCGTTCATTCCAGGTCTCCTATAAAAGCGGCCAGCCGAAGCCAGCCGCAAGCCCCATCAAAATAAATACTCATCCCTAGTGGGAATATCTTCCTTAAAAGTTGCGTTCCCAGTATTCCCATCGTTCCCAGTTTTAATCTCATCAGGCGAAGTGGGAATGGTGGGAATGGTGGGAATGGTGTTTTTAAGGCTATATGTCCCAGTTTTGACAACTTTAAGGATCCCCAGGTCTGCCATAGCTTGCATCAGGTGTCCCACATTCGATCGATCCTTGCCCAGTATCTCCCCTATCTGTCCAGGCCGTGCAGTTCCCCCTAGCTCGCGTACAACCTCGACGATCTCTCGCCGCTCAGGCGTCAACCGAATTTCATCAGCAGAAGCGCTGCTCAAGCTAAAGCCCAGGGGATCGATATTGAATTGTAACGCGATTTTCTTCGATTCTATGTCATTCCCGTCGATATATAGGATAGCCTCGCTGTCTCCTCGCGTTCTAAGAAGTGAGAAAATTACATCACTATTTGCTGCGATTCCCACACTTCCAATAACACCGTCAATATAGTCTGCCGTTTCCATCTTGCGGCGGTGGGTAACTAAGACGATCATCACGCCTAAATCGTTTGCAAGCTGCCTTAGCGGTGAGAGCACGGCGTAAACATCTTGGTATGAGTTGGTATCAGCTTCCAGCGGCCAAAGCATTTGCAGAACATCTATTATTACTAGGCCGTATTCGTTCTCTTTAACCGCATCAGCGATTGTGTTCAATCCTTCTTGCCCTGGTGTCCAGCGGAAGGCAAAACTAAGCATACTGTCTGGTGTTATGCCCATTTTAAGTAGTCGCTGCTGTGTACGGCGCTCCGACAGTTCAAGCTCGACGAACAAGGTTTTTGTGCATCGTGTCGGTAAGCCTAAAAAGTCGCGCCCCTTGGCAATTGCGTCAGCTAGCTGTAGTAAAATCATCGTTTTGCCACTAGCTTTGCTCGCGGCCATTACTGCTATCCCAGCATCAGGAAGTATAGCGTCCCATAGATACTTCGGTTCTTCAAAATGTTTTCGCATAAGTTCTGCGCCGTTGGTGATCTTTACCTTAGCTAGCCGCTCCTGCCGCTGTTGTTTATCTTCTTTTGCCAATAGAATTTTAGCCTCGAAGGGGTCAATGCTGTTGTTCATTGTATCCCCCTTCTCGCAACGCGAATACGATTGCCAGCAATTTCGCACAAAACTTGTCCTCTGTTGTTGCCGCAACGTAACAATCCGAAACTAGCTGCCAGTCGTGAGCTGCAATGAGAATCGCGGCGCGTTCAATGGCTGTAAGCTCTTGAGGATCCTCTGATTTAATCCTCTCCAGGAAGGAAGTGGGAAGGCTGCCGGCTAATTCCGGCCAGGTGCGAAGGGCATGAGATAGTATGATAATTTCGTCTTTCTCAAGCTCAAAAATATCGGTTTTTTCGCTAATTCTAACCAATTTTTCAAGCATCCAGGCTGGAAGGTCGACATTGCTTGCAAGGCTAGCAATCTGGTCTCGCTCACTTAATGCCATACTTTGTAAGGAATTGTCATCATGTTTAGCCATGCTTCGGTCTGCCGCCTCGCCGAAGGCGGCTTGCGCCAGTTTGTGCGCGTCGATGAGGTTCATTTTGACACCTCCCACAACGCAATGGCCTCGTTCCACAAGGCCTCGTAAGAATATTGCGTACCCGTTGCTTCCGCGGCGTCCTCTGCCTGCACTACAAGAGTTGTGAAAACTTCAGCCAAAAACACCGCATTTTTTGAAGTTGTAGATGGTTTTCCTAGGAATAACTGGCGCACTTCATCGGGTGCAGAATCAAGCGCTAAGCGTGCACAAAAAACACTAAAGTTACGCCATTCATCGATGCTTAAATGTAGGCTCAGCCGAGTTTTAACTATAGTGCTATTGATAACATGTAGGTTTTGTGATATATTGTTTTTATGATATATCGCTTCTTTCTTATAGCCCGCCGCGCCTGGCGGGTTTTTTTCAATGGCGGCATTCATCTAGTGCCACCTTTTGAGTTTAGAAGCTCGATTGCGCGGTCGCTGAGTTCTTCTTTTGGGGGTTGTCGCGAATTTTCAAAAAGCGCTTCGAGTTCGCTTTTTTTGAAGAAGAGCCGGCCTCCGAGTGGCCGATATACTGGCAGGCGGCGCTCAAAAGCCAACTTTCTAACATATTTTACTGTTGTTTTAAGAAATTCCGCTGCTTCAGGAACGGTGAGAAATTGTTCATTGCACATGGTAGTGCTCCATATTCTCGCTTTATAGCGAGTTATTGGAGTCGCCTACCACATCGGCAACTCTTTATGAGAAAAGAATTTGGCGCGCGGTTCCATTGAACGCTATGGCGCTAAACTCTTAATTTTCTATATCTATGCAAGCTTTTCGCTTGCCGAATACTTTATCCAATAATTCGTTCGCGCTGCGCCAGGTATCCATATCATAGATAGAATAATCTCTCCTGGCTATCGGCATCTTGGCTCCTTTTATAGGCCTTGTGTCGCCGCGAATCGCCGCTTTTTGCATGCTGCGAATCATCATGGACTTGTGCCGAATGTCGTCTAAGTTCTGAATTTCTATTGAAGCCCGCAAAACCTGCAGGTCAAGCCTTGTTGGTATTTCGTTATTGTATATGATGTTGCTCCAGTGCCGTGTGCTTCCGCCAAAGTAATACCGCAGAATTTCCGCGGGCTTTGCTCCGCTTAGTTGTACTCTCTCTGCCTGTTCATCATCAAAGCCGAAGATATTTTTAAGATATTTCTTTTTGAACGCGCGAATTAAAGCAAGGGCGCATGCCCGGTCTGCAGTGTCCATTACAAAAAGAATATAACTATACGGGCGTTTCGTCAAGTAGTAAATAGTGGAATGTCGTTAAAATCCTAGTTATGCGTGAAAAGTGCTAATTAGCTAACGCCAATATATCGATATTCAAATAAAAGCCCATAGCGAAGCGTTCTTTCGTTACTTTGATACAATTATCCAAAACAAGTATCCGAACGCATGGCGGCCGTTTTTAGCGCACTAGTGGCCAAGTAGGCTTATGCTTACTTTAGCCTTCGGCTTGCTTCTTAAACGGTACAATGGTTGCTTGCTTCGGTGATATATCGATAGCCGGTAGGCTTGCTATCGCTGCTTGTGCGCGTTCAGTATCTGTCTTCAAATATCTAGCAGTATGTCTTAGGTTCGTATGTCCAAGAAGTTTACTTACCGTTGCAAGATCGCTGCCGCCTTGCAGGATCAGTGTTCCAAAGGTTCGCCGCGCGACATGAAAGCCTAGCGGCTTATCTAGACTAGCCGCTTTCGCCCACATTACTAGATACTGGTTCAAGGAAGTTTTTGTTGCCGCTGCCAGTGGGAATACAGGCTCATCAGCCTTGTGTAGGCCTCCATCATCGATAATGCCAAAAGCAAGCTCATGCAAAGGAAGTGTTACAGGCTCAGCGGTTTTCTGCTGCTTAACCGTGATACTAAGCGGTTCACGTTGTATCTGCCCCCAGCGTAGTGATCGAATATCGCTAACACGTAAGCCGGTGTACACGCCAAAGAAAAACATCCTCTTTACTTCGCCGCCAAGCTTACCGCCAAGCGGTGTTCTAGCTAGCTTCTCAAGCTCTGCTACAGTCAAGCTATAAGTAACAGGCTCAGGACTTCTGATATTCTTTACAGAAGCGCCAGGATCACTCGCAAGGATACGCTCCATCACTGCATGACGCAAGAGAGACTTCAAGGCTTCGAAATACTTTGCGGCGGTTGCGGCGCTAAGTGCAGGCTGATCTTTCAAGTATTGTTTATAGCGTTCCAGGAACGAAGGCGTGATCTCTTTTAAGCGGATATTCTTTGCGAATGGTCGAAGATACTTCATACTCTTTGGAAGCGGATTCTTTACGTGCTCATGCTTTTGCGCGATCACTTTCTCAGCATACTGGACTAACGGCATTTCTGCGGCGATCTTATCAGGTAGTCCGTTCGCCTGCTCGTATAGCTGCTCAATGCGCTTGCCTCTTGCGATCTCTGCAAGTATCCGCGCTTCTTTATCATGGTTTGCATCACCTGTCAGCCAAAGATCAAGCGCTTCCCAGTGCCGCGATCCTCTCTCGTATATGTCAAGATATATACGGCCTTTATTGACTCTAACCTTAACACTCATTTTGCTAATTCCTCCTCTAACCTACTATTTCTGCCTACAATATGCCTACAAAAAGACGTTTTGTCAAGTCAAAAAGAGTAAAAACAGGTATAATATATGGTATTCTATATAAAGCAGAAAAGCTTGTAAATAGTGCCTATTATCAATAAAAAAGGCTTCCTTTCGGAAGCCTAAAAACCGCTCTAGCAGGGGAAGGACTCGAACCTTTTAACTTTCTGCAAGTGCTTATAGTATAAACACTTCTTATGCCAGTATGCATGTTTGCCTACATAGCGTTTACAAGCGATATATACCAAGGTTGGCGGCTTTAATGTAACTACTGCATGTATAACTATTTATGTTCATCATCGTTGCTATCCTGTACCGTTTCAAGCTCATTCATTATCGCCCATAAAGATACCATACAGCCGATAATCTTCTGCTGTAAAAGATATTGTTCGCCACTATCCAGCTTTGATAGCTCCGATAGGTTGCCGTGATCGTATTGCCAAGTGAT
>JAKJFY010000070.1:0-6839 GCA_022704665.1 Spirochaetota bacterium
GATTTACAGGTGAATCCTGGGCATTGATGGTCTGGAAGAGCGAGCCGGAGAATTCGCGCTCTCCAGTTTCGAGGCCATTTTTAGCACAGAGCTTAAGGAGGCTCGCATCATCGCCCACATTGATGACACCAAAAGGCTCGTTCTCGGCGCCTAATCGCAGCGCAATTTCTCCTTCAGCCCCTTTCAGATTTTCAAGGTAGAGAAGTCCACCCGAAGGCGCATTAAAAATCATTTTGAGTGTCTCTTCGAAGATCGCCTCAGCGGAAATGTTCCGCGTGTTCAGATAAACAAATCGTCGTTCAAAGATATTCCGGCCATCGGCGGTCACAAGGCCTCGGGCGAGCACCTCATGGATGCGCTGGATCGAGCCTTGTCTATCGCGCACATACCGCGCAAAGAACTGCAGAATCTCGACAATATCGCTTGCATCGCGAGCAGCGAGAGTTTTTGTGACGCTGCTTCCCACAAATACCCAAAGCGGTTTTTCTACAAGGAAGGGGTGTAACGCAGACGCTTCCTCCTTGTACACCTTGAGCTGTTGATAAAAGGTAAGCAGGCACGCGGTAAGGTAGAGTTCGAGATGGCCGTGCTCAGTCTTTTCGTCTAGATTGAGAATCTGATAATCCTTGCCAAAGCCGTCTTCATAAAAGTACCGATAAGAATAGTCGACAAGGATATTCTTGGCATATTGATCCGCAAGGTCATGATCGCCCTTCACTGCCTGGCCAAAGGTTGCCGAATACTCAAACGAGAAGCCGTTTTCGCAGATTTGGTTGCGATATTTCATCCACGCGCCCTCGCCGCCTCCTGAAGCGCCACGATGCCCTTCGTCGACAAGTACGAGGTTGTTATCAAGAAAAGATTCAGCGGCGATGGTCTTTTCCCCTGAATCCTCACGAAGCTTCGTCACCTCAATAATCTCGACCGCGTGCCCTACAAAGAGTGAACTGCCTTCCTTTTGGAAAATGTCGGCTTCGATACCGGAGCGCCCGAATTCCCATAGGTGCTGCTGAGAAAGCCCTTCGTTGGGAGTGAGCAAAATGATATGGTTGATATCCCGCCGTCGGTCATATTTCTCGAGGTAATAGATGTATTGCAAGATATTGGCGTGCATGATGAGCGTCTTGCCGCTGCCTGTCGCCATCCAAAAGCTTACTTTATTGAGCTGAGTTTTGGCATCGGCGGTAAGATCAAATGGTATGAGCTTGTCGGCCTCTTCACGACCTTGGCCATCGGGGCCTGCATTGTATTGCTGGATACGCTGGTTGAGCTCTGCAAGCAGTCCTTCAGGATTGGCAAAATATCGGTCCAGATAGATTTCGGTAAACAGTAACGAGAGATACTGAAAATACTTCCAAACAATTGGTTTTTCTCCGTGAAGCACGCGCTGTTCGCTTAGCCGTTGCGTGTGGCGTACGATATTCTGATCGTACTGGAGTAGCAATTCTGTAGGCAGCTGTGTCAGGTTGGAAAAGCGACTGGCGAGCACTTCGTGAAAGTGCGAGATGTTGCTTTCGTTGAGCCCTTCGAGGCCATCGTCGCGCAAAAGATCCGCGAGCTTCTCAAAACTCGAGACCTTAAAGAGCGAAAAAATCCACTGGTTGAGTATAAGTTTTTGGCTAAACGGCATTTGCGCGCGATTATTGCCATTTCTTGGTTGTCTTCTTTTTTGCAGCACTACTCTTTCCTTAACTAAGTGTCATCTTAGCCTATCAATCGTTGAAGTCAATGACTCTGACAGCTTGCGACCTTTCTGTTCCCGAAGCGGCGCCACATACTCAAGGGAATATCGGGCTTGACTTTTCGGCGATATGTACATACATTGTACTGATGAAGGATATAACCTTCGCTTGGGATCCGAGAAAAGATCTTATCAATCAAGCAAAACACGAAGGTGTGGATTTTGAAGAAGCCAAATCAGTCTTCTACGATGAAAATGCAAGGCTGATTTTTGATCCCGTACATTCATCGGATGAAGATCGATTCGTTATTCTTGGTTTGAGCGCCAAACTACGACTTTTGGTTGTATGCCATTGTTATCGTGAATCGGATTCTATTATCCGAATAATTTCAGCAAGAAAAGCCACAAGGAAGGAGAAAGCCACCTATGAACGATACCGACATGATAAATGAGTATGATTTTGACAAATCGATAAAGAACCCTTATGTACAGCATCTAAAGAAGTCCATAACCAT
This sequence comes from Spirochaetota bacterium, assembly GCA_022704665.1. Lineage (GTDB taxonomy): Bacteria > Spirochaetota > Spirochaetia > Treponematales > Rectinemataceae > Rectinema. Next base: position 2,197 of record JAKJFY010000070.1, read on the forward strand.
CAGGCTCGATGAAGAAACTGTAGACTACTTCAAGGGCCTGGCTAGAGAATCTGGGATTCCTTATCAAACACTGATCAATTATTTTCTTTCACAATGTGCAAAGGAAAAGAAAAAGCCTGAGGTTATCTGGGAGTAACCAAGGAAGCTGGACAACAGAACGATAGAGCTTATTCGGCAGCATAGATGGTCAAAAGCAACTCGCTGTCATCGATAAGCCGATACTCAGGTTTACGGCCGGAAAGCTGTTCGCTTCTTGATAAGATCAAGGGTACACCTTCACCCCGCTTGTCCATAATATGACTGCGGTTGGTCCAATCGCCTTTGACAGGGCAGCGTGCAAGGAGGCTCGTGATAGTCTCGTTGCGCGATGCCTGGCGGTACGCGAGACTATCAGGCGTCATGGTGTTAGGCAACATGCCAGGAGAATAGATTTCAAGCCTGTCTTCGAACATTCTGAGGCGGATTTTACTCCCTGCCATGGAATAGTCACGATGAGCCACTGCATTGGTAATCGCCTCGAAAACTGAAATCATATCGTATTGAGGCAGGTCGATGCGACCTAAGCCTTCTTTCTTCCAGGCTTTGACGGACATATTCCTCTTTACGAAATTGCAGCCTCCAAAGATCTGCTCATCCAAAGGACCTTTGATGTCCGCGGCATCGATTTGATACGGTGCAGTATCCTGTGGATTGATGGTAGTCCCGCGATAGAACACTGCCTGGATAAAGGCATGCGGCAAGAATTGTTCAGGATTTTCGCAAGCCAGAAGAACCCCTGCAACACTAGGTCGTGTTATACCTTGGATATCTTCGGCCACCATACCTAATTTTTTCAACAGAGTCTCGGCCGGTTCAGCGCTTTCCAAGGGTGCAAAACGCTCCCACAAGGATTCTTTGAGATCATCCAGGCGTGCATTGGGCACAGGGGATTCGTCGAACCGAATAATCCGCGATTGACTGCGTTGTTGAAAAAGGCGAGCAAGTTGATCGGGAGGAATAGGTCGTTTCGATGCACCAACCCGATAAAAGTATCCTCCCGGACTTTGATGCACAAAAAGGCTGGGCGGTACTTCGACGCGTAGGACAGGCATTTCTTGGCCTGAGCTGTTGGGCAATGTGAGCCTCTCAATCACAGGGGCAAGCGGCGGTTTGATCGAATCCTCGCTTGCTTGACGAACAAAGGCTTCTACCGCATCGAGCTTATCGAGCGCAATCCCAACGACATCCCGCGTACTATCATCAACACCGAAGAGAATGACGCCTCCCCTACTATTGGCAAACGCTGCCAATTCATCGGCGATATCATTCTGCGATGGGCCACGTATTTTGTCGCCAGCAAAGCGTACTTCTTTGAGCTCAAAGAAACTATCTTCGCCAAGCCGGATCTTTTCAAGCAATTCGGATTTAGCGTTTAACACTTCTGGTCTCCTTCTCTCGTTGTTTAAGAATAAGTTTATGCCCACATTAATGCAAGACAAACGAACTCAAGCAAAACAACACTTCAATCCATTCTCGCCATTTGCATTAATCGAGGATTATCCCTGATCATTGATGATATTTCTGAATCGGTAAATCCTAACAAACTAAGAAAGATGACTGTCAGAATTACTTCAAGATTATTGCACAGGCGATAGAGCCTGCTACCTTCGCACAGATCCTTAGATCTGTCATCATAATGAGTATAATAGTTCCTATTCACAACAATTCGATTTATAAGCACATCCCTATTCTGGCCGAACAGTTCGTGAATAACGCCATTATTGAAATTATAGAAGATATCCTCTAACCTCTTTCGCAATGAGTATTCATATCCATATTTAATTCTATTCATAAGGCTGTTCTTAAAATTCGTATCTAGATCAGAAGGAATAGAATCACATATTCTGAGATATAGTCCATTAATATATTCTTCTTTCTCAATGTAAGCGCTACCTATCTTCTTTCGATGAAATGATTCAATAGCCTGAACGAAGTTCAGTAGTTTGGTCGTCAGATCAAGATGTTTATCATAGATCGTCTTGAAATATAGATGAAAAACATCTTCTAAACCAGAAAACTCACGGAACCATTGACTAAGCATCGCACCGAATCGATCTTGTATCCGTGGAAATGTGAACAGCATATCAAGGGGATTCATGGTACGCAACTTAGAAAAATCGCCGAACTGGCTAAAATATATTGATATAGGTTTCTCGCAGGTGAAGTCTCCCATCTCTATTTTTGATCTTTCAGTTAAAGCAGTCAAACGCAAAACTTTTGTCGACCTACCTATTGCCACCCTAAGAAAGGTATTTAGCAAATACTGATACCTTAGCAGATCTCCAATAGGAATTTCTTGATCCGAAATAATATGGAACTCGACCTCTTGCCTTACCGTGGCTTCTATTTGAGGATTACCGCGAGGTAACGACGTTTTGGCAAAAAAACTTATGCTTACCTTAAGTGAATCGCTAATTGAACATTCCACTTCTGGAGGAAGCCTATATTCGATTTTTGCTTCTCTTTTTTTTGGATCAACATCGATTAGAAAGCCATTTATGCACACCCAATCATCAAGATTCGAAAATTCAACTCTTAGTGTATGAAACCTTATTTCTGCGCTATTGGAAAAATGTAATCCTCGATATATTAAATTAACTAGAATCCTTGTTTCTGGAAATCCTGGTATGCTTGACTTCCGTTGAATGACTGATGTGTCAACCAGAGTAAACAATTGCCCGGATGACGAAACGCCCAATATTATTTCGTGCTGCTCAGATAATAACTCTCCATTTTTCTTGGAGAATGCACCAAAAAGATCAAGAAAAATTGGTTCACCTGGTTTATACGTTAGGATGCCAGCAAGTTGTTCCTCCTCATTTTCCGGAAGCCACCAAAAACCCTTTATCGAAAACTCTGTTTCCATGCTAATCTCCGCTTTTTCAAAAGAACCTGATCCATTGTGCTCTACCAAACTTCAACTTTCATATACTTATGGATCAGATCATCGCATAACAAATTGAGTGCACGACTGACCTATTAAAGCCTCTATTGTGTCGAGGGAATATATCTTCATGGTACCGTACCGGCATCATAGTCGCTCCTCCATCTCAAACATCAGCTTCTGAAAGTCCTCTTCGATGAGGCGGACCTTCCAGGTTGCGTCGGGCAGGCGAACATTTTCGAGGTTGTTGGTGCCGTTTACGTAGATGTAGTTGGGGAGTTTTTCTTTGGTAGAGTAGTCGGACCTCTTGAACCATTCGTCGAGGACGAGGTTGTCTTCTTCGGGGCTGCCCGGAAGGTTGCGCCAGATGATGAGCGCCTCCTGGTTGTCGTCAGGGAGTGTGCCTCGAATGGCGCGAATCCACCAGCGTCCATTTTGTGTAGGATGGAGCCTGTCTTTCAGTTTGAGCCTGCCCTCGCTGTCGCGCTCGAACGATGCATCGAAACTCTGCGGCGCAGACATTTCCTTTACGGTGAGCCCGATAAGCCAATTGAAGGTCTCCATGAGGTCGACCGTCGTATCTTGACTTTCGTCGGAACCTGGGCGCTTTACTTTGAGTGTGTAAGAAAGCGGGTCTTTGAACGCATCAATATTGAGAAGCGATTGGCTGCCGCGCGACTCGACATCGAGCATGTAGTTGAGCATGTAGTGCTCTTTTAGGTTACCAGGCCCCTGTGCCTCAGTAGAAAAAAGCGTTTCCTCCTGCTCCGGAGTCCGTCGCAATTCCAGATTATTGAGCGTGTCCTCGTACGATTCGAGGCGGATCACCTTGAACATGCGCGGGCTGCGCTCGGCTTCTTCTGCGGTGGCGAGACGCTTTGGTTTGCCATCCTTCCATTCTGGGGTGAAAGTTACTTTCTTGAGCCTGGGCAGCAACACGGTATCGAAATAGTCCGCCATCTCCACGAGAATGAATTTGCGCGTGCCACCATCTTCGCGATTGAGGTTGATAACCGCGTGGCCAGTGGTGCCGGAGCCAGCAAAGTAGTCAAGAACTTCTTTTGCAGAAATCATCTGAATCAAATCTGCAATTATGTACTCATCTTTTGGGTAGCCGAAATTCTCTAACCCAGTGATGTCACGGAGCCTTTTCGTTGCGGCTCTACCATCCTGATAAAAAACACTATAAGGTGCTTGAAATTCATGATCTCTTAGATATGATTTTCTGCATGGCACCTGATTCTCATCTGCCCCAAAATATATCTTATCTTCTTTAATTTGGCGCTCCATTTCTTCAATTCTTGCAAACCTCCAACCACCTGCAGGGACTATTACAGGCTTTCCCGTCTTTGGATGCAAGACTTCATATTTTGGCCCACCACCGCCAGGCCAGGAAATATCAGCGGGAAAGAAAACTCCTCTTTCATCCACGCAACAGTAATGTCGGTGAGCTTTTGAAGGGTGGTTGTCCGGTAGGCTCGCATACCATTTTTTGAGTTCTTCAGTCATCTTGCCATAATTGTTTCTGTATTTGCTTTTCAATTTCTCATATTGTGCATAGATTTCTTCTAGCCCTTTCTTTCTTTGCCTCCATTCAACATTGTTTTGCTTCAATAAATCCCTCTTAACCACATAGGATACAATGTATTCATGCGAGATTGAGATCAATCTTGAATCGTTTTTCCGTCCCAAAGCCCACACCATATCAGCCACGAATTGA
>JAKJFY010000071.1:0-2359 GCA_022704665.1 Spirochaetota bacterium
GGCAGATACACAAGGCTCTTTGAAATAGTTGACTCGAGAGGAATAGCCGACCTGGACGATGCCTTGCTTGAGGCTGACCAACCCGAGCTCTATCGATCGCTCCATAATGCGATCAGCAGCCTCAGCAGCATAGAGACGATTCAAAATCTATCAAAGGAAGAAGCTATTCAAAGAGCGACTATTTTTTCGGAAATTTTCTTTTCGAGGCTTTGCGAGATTGCAGGAAGTGACGATACCCTCGCCGCCTCCCGAAGCGACTCGGTTCAAGCCGCAAGCTCGTGGCTTAAAATAGTGCTCAGGCTGCTCTACGGAACTTTAGAATCTGACAGCGGTACCGGTACTGCCGCTACGGTTATTGGTCATGGAAGTAGTGAATCCGATTCGGAATATCAGCAATATAGACTGATCCTCTTGATCTATTCGTTCACGAGGGCTCTAGTAAGGGCTTTCGCCGCAGATGGACTCAATGAGGAAGCAGCTCGAATAGTCAAAGAATATCGAATTTCAAAAAAACTGACGGAATTAGCAGTCGGATTGAGTCGCAGAAGCGATAATCACGACGCAGAATACCATGTTTCAATTTGTGCGGAAATAGCAATTGCTTGGGCATTGAGGCAAAATAGACTTCTTTTTGAAACAGAAGGTACAACCAATACTTCTCAAGCTCCAGACAAGCGCGCTAATGAAATCTGCGCATGGGCTTTTTCTAATCCTCTAATGCGCGAAGCTCTCAATATAAATCAATATCGCGACATAGAATATTTTAATAAGGAGCGGTTTGAAGCCTTTATTAGTCTTTTGCCAGCTTTTGCATGGATCGATTCGATTCAAGATGAAACCAAGGGAAAAGAATGGAAAGAATATCTATCATGGAAAGAAGTCGCTGAAATACTGAGAGAGAAAGCAATTGCCACAGGCTATAGGACGGGCACAATGCTTGAATATATGGCCTCTATAGCGCAAACATAGAGAAAGGCTAAAGATAACAAGCATTTTTAGGGAAGATTATTCGAGTTATGCCAAAATCTGTAAATTCGACCATAATAGCGGAGCGATTTCGATCTCTTTTTGAAACACCGCTTGGTCGGGATATTGTGCAAAACCTGCAAGACGAGAATGTCGTTTTTGTTTTTCCTTCACAGGACACCGCCGATTCGTGGGCTAATGCTATTGTAAAAGCTGAAATAACCAGAGCAGTGGCTCTCAATCGTTTTATGGGTTTCGAGAATTTTCTGTTATATGTAGCAAAGGCAAATGAACATGATGATCTATGCGCGCTAAAGCCTATCGACCGCTGGATCTGGGCACTTCAAGTGCTTTCAAAAGAACATAATATAGGAGAAAAAAGGTCTGATAAAGGATTGTCTGCTTTGCTTCCTTCGCTTCCTACGATGGAAATATCGACCAAGAATCTTACAAGGCTCGTGCAACTTGTCCCCTCTCTATTCGAAATCGAAGGCCTGACAAAAGGTAGCACTGCGCTCGATATATCTTCATATCGCTTCATAGAGGAAGAATTGGAAGCCATAGATTTACTCGCTGAAGACTATTTCGATTTTCTTGATCGCTCTAAACTTATCGATGCACATGGCTGCCCTCTTGACTTGCCAAAGTGCATAAAAGTTCGAGCTTATGGGCTCAAAGATGATTTTATCCGATTTGGGCTTATAGATATAAAAAAGCCGAGCGATAGAAATACTGGTTTCAACGGAATCTTGAGCGAAAAAGCAAGCACTAAAGAATCCCTCAAGGTTAACGGCCAGATTGTTTTCCCAGACATCATCGATCAAGAGAGAGCGATAAAGACTCCTATTCTTTACCGCGAATTCGGCTCCTCGCTTGATGAATTCGAATGGATACTGGAAGAAATATCGAACGAAATCGAACAGGGTATCGAGCCTGAAGATATCGCTATATCGGTATGTGGGCTAAATGCAAAAAAGGCGGCTTGGATTCGTCAGATTGCCACTGAATATGGTGTTCCAATCTCTATTCGCCGAGGCAAGCCACTATCCATATCGCCATTTGGAAGACTGCTGGTTGCGATTCAAGATGCTGCCCGGGAAGGCTTAACGCTTGAAAGTCTCGATGCATTTGCGGAACTTGCCAATATCGCAAAACGCGATCCAGAGGGCTGGAAAGCACTGCGAGATACAGCGCTGCATCTACATCTGCCTTCGCCATCTCCAAATGCCGCATATATACACAGTCTATGGAAAGATGCTGTTAAGACAGGCCAATGTCCCGAATCGACGGCTCAGATGTATCAAAGGCTTTGGGAAAGCATTTTGTTTATTTCCAAGGCTAGCTCATTCTCCAAGCTTTATGATTATATACTCGGTTTTCTCGAGCGTTGGGT
>JAKJFY010000071.1:2459-3643 GCA_022704665.1 Spirochaetota bacterium
AGCATTTTGTTTATTTCCAAGGCTAGCTCATTCTCCAAGCTTTATGATTATATACTCGGTTTTCTCGAGCGTTGGGTTGATACAAGCGGATTCGGAGCCAATATCCAGACAGATCGCTCGATGCGTCTTGCCCTAGATGAACTCCAGGGTTGGATAGACCATGAATACATTTCTCCAAACCTCTCTATTCCGCCATTTGAGCTCTTCATTGCTGTGCTGGAATCAAAGAGCTATATACCTCTCGTAGAAGAGAATGCAGTACATGTGTACGACTTCGATACAACCGCAGGAATTGCCGCACTTTCCCATTATATTGCAGGAGCCTCGCAGGAAGGTTTGGCTCCTTCACTCAAACTCAGAAGCGCTCTTCCACCGGAGCTTGCTGGCCTAATCCACCAGGAGAAGACAGAGAAGGTTTATGAAGCCATAAATCTCCATCAAGTCTCGCCGACTCAGTTCTCCTTTGCGACCGAAAGTTTTGAAGATTTTGAGGCAGCCTATCCACTATTCCCTCCTCCAGTAAAGACTGCCTCCCATACAAAGCATAGGCTTCGACCTATCTTGGTTTTTGAAGAACAAAAAACTGCTACAAAGAACTATTCTCATCCAAAACCTATCGAGACCGCAATAGCACGTCGTTTTCTAGATGAAACTAAAAGTATAGATTTAGAAAAGAATTATTCTATTTTTAGCCCTTCTTCGCTAGAAGATCGATCGCGGTGTGGGTTCCGCTGGTTTGCCAGCAGGATGAGGCTAAGCGATGTCTATGCTAGAGACGATAGCGCCATAGCTATCGGTAACTTTTATCATCGCGCATATAGACTCGCTATCCAAAGACTTCTGCGAAACCATAAAGATGGCCAAGCTGAGGATGAATTTCAGAGAGCTCTAAACTCAGCCCTGCGCATCGAAGCAGAGAGAATTCTCCTCGAGTATGGCAATGGACTTCGCCCTATCCTATCGGCTCTTGTACCGCGTGCAAGCCATAGACTCCATGAACTTTGGAATTTCGAGCAGAAGATGTTTTCAGCTTATGAGCGCGAAGGGTTTGAAGTAGAGCTTCGGAATGAATTTACAGATGAAGAAGCAATTCTCGGAGGAAGAATCGACTGCCTCTTTAGCAGGCAAGATGAAAGCCTTGGCAATATAAAATGTTATGTAATTGTGGATTATAAAAAGAACAC
>JAKJFY010000071.1:3741-6361 GCA_022704665.1 Spirochaetota bacterium
CCATACCATCCATATCTAAAATGAAACTTAGTGCCATGCCCTCGGCTTTGGACGAACTAGTATCTTCTGATGAAACTCAAGAGGAAGAAGTAAACGGATATAACGATAGCGCACTTTTACTTCAAGAAATCCAGATACCCTCTTATGCTCTTTTGTTGGAGACTTCCGGGGGCCGTATAGACGGGGCTTTTTATTGGTCGATCGAAAAAGCGGAAGCTCTCGGATATATCAAGCCTCCAACAGTGCCTAAGATGAAATCGGCATATACTTACAGTAATGAAACGGGAGATGTCCGCTCCGCGCTTCGCGACATGTTGCGAACCGCCTCTTCGGCAGTAAAAGCTGGAAATTTTCTGGATCCTGCGCTCGATCGGGCAGTCTGTGAAGACTGCCAATTCAAACCCCTTTGCAGATACTGGTATTTTCTGGAGTTATAATGAAACCGCAGCAAGATTCATTCGACCTCGAAGCACTCAAGCTCGACGATTTTCAAAAAAGTGCCGCATATACCGAGGATACAGCCATCGTTACAGCGGGAGCGGGAGCAGGCAAAACAAGAGCATTGGTAGGTCGTTTTCTATATCTTGTGCTTCAGAAAAATGTAGATCCAGAGCGTATCTTGGCTCTTACATTTACTCGCAAGGCAGCAGCAGAAATGTTCCAGCGAGTCCAGCAAGCGCTGAGCCCATTTGCAAATGATCGTCCAGCTCTTGCTAAGAGCCTTGTGCAAGCGCATATCCAGACGCTCGACTCTTTCTGTCGCGAAATCGTGGCTCAGGCTGCCACCTTATATGGCTATACTCCAGACTTTCAAATAGACGAGAGCAAGTGCGCTCGTATTGCAGAAAAGACCGCATATCGATATGTCCTCGATAATCGGGAAGAAAATGGGCTAGAAAGCCTCGTTGCCACCTTTGGTTTTGAAGCCGTGGTTCAGGACCTTTTTTCCTCGTTCGGAAGGGCAAATGTCGAACCGCATTGGCAAGGCAAGCAAATCTGTCGCAGCTCGGCTCAGATTGGAGAACAAGAATTCAGGAAAATCGCTGCAGAAATATCAAAAAAAATACACGATATCGCACTCAATATACTGGAAATCGCTTACCGCGAACCAAACCATGATTTCAAAGAAGGAACTAATCAGGCTATTCGCATGGCAAAAGCGCTGTCCTGCTTTTCTTGTGATCTTACAGGTTTGAGAAACTTTCTCGAATATGTGGAGAAGCCAGAAAATGCCCTTAATCTGCGAAGCATAGGACGAAATGAAACAGAATCCGCTATCAAGGAGCTTGCCAAAGAACTTAAAGATAAATCGTTTCAGGATAAAATCTCTCAAGTTTTAGATTTCGAGGAGTTTTTGCCGACCTATTACGCCATAATGAATCGGCTCGATGAATACGCCGATATGCTATGTGAAGAAAAGCGCATAGCTAATATCATGAATTACAAAGATCTAGGCGCATTGGCAGTAGACATTCTGTCTAAGCATGAAGACAGGCGCATTTTTTGGGCTTCTCGTTTTCAGTATATCCTAATCGATGAATTCCAGGATAACAACGAGCTTCAGAAGCAACTCCTTTTTCTCTTAAGCAAGGAAGGCGATGAGATTCGCAGAGGAAAATTGTTTTTTGTCGGAGATGAGAAACAATCGATTTACCTCTTCCGTGGTGCAAATGTAAGCGTATTCAAGGGCCTAGCCGATGAGCTAATGGCAGCTCCTCTTTCGCTCACCAGAAACTACCGTAGCACAAGCCAACTGATCGAATTCTTCAATGAGCTTTTTCGCATCGTTATGCAACCAGCCAACCCAGAGAATCCACAGCCTTTCGAGGCTCGATATCAGGACATGGAAACAAGAAGCATAGCAGATTCTAATAAAGGAGAACCTCAAGGCTTTTCCTCCCGCATAGAATATCATTGCATAACTAGCAAGACACCACTAGAAGAAGCCGGCAGCCTATATTCCGTAAGGGAGTCAATGGCTTTTAGGCTGGCTCTATGGATACGCAATGCTGTCGAATCTTCTAATCCTCTTTTTATCCGAAATGAAGAGCAAGCGCAGGATCATACGGCAAGAGAAGCAAATCACTCTGAGACATCGATTAGAAAGGCCGAATACAGCGATATCGCTGTCCTCATGCGCACAACAAGTCGTCAATACGAGATCGAAAAATATCTACGTATGCTAGCCATTCCCTTTGTAAGCGATACCGCCGCCAGCCTCTTCTCTGAAGAGCCGATAAATGACCTTTACTACATTTTACGTCTTCTCGTAGATGCTGATGACCTTTTCGCCACAGCTGCAGTGCTCCGTAGCCCCTTATGTCGCATTTCTAACGATGGATTTGTAAGCATCCTCACTGAGAAAAAGAGTCTGGCCGATCTCGAGGCTGGTATACCAAAAGAACTGAATCCCAATGATAGAAATTCAGTAGAACGATTGATTTCATTCTATGGGGAATTGCGTCCAAAGTCGGATCACATGTCCCTCATGGAGCTTATCGCGTATATATGGAAGAATGCGCGGCTCGAGGCTTCGATTCTCTGCGACGAACAACGCCTGCCATACTTAGAGCATTGGAATGCCATAAGGACCATAGCAGCAAGCATAGAGGCAGAAGGT
>JAKJFY010000072.1:0-6301 GCA_022704665.1 Spirochaetota bacterium
CTTCGTCGTGCGCTCGCGCTCTAGCTCTCCACCACGCTGGGCTTCTATCAAAATCTCTGGAACGTCGCAGGTGTCACAGATACCGCCATCCTTTTCTATGCGGGATTCGTGGTGCATTTGCCGTTTTAGATTGAATTTTAGATGGGATTTTGAATATTGCAGAGGATTTACTACTCTACATTTGTATAGAGAATAGCTTCAATTTTTTCGAAATTTAGGCAATAATCATTGATTTCCTTTTGAAGCTATACTACGCTGTGGAATGTTCACAAAATGAACATTTTTTTTGGGCAAGAGTATTCTGTATCCTTCATCCATGCGCGCTTGCCCTACAAAGCCCCTATGCTGTTTGCCAGCATGTTGCGGCCGCGATGGAGAGGGGGAAGGGGCTAGCAGACTCCTCTTAATGAGCCTTAAATCAAGTGAGGATATTTGTTTTGCAACATTGTGCTTTTCAAATTTTAAAGAGCTTGAGTATCGATATTAATAAAATTAACTAAATGCTATGATGAATCACTGTAAAGTTTATTACGAGTAATTATTGTCAAATAATAAATGAATTTATCTACAGCAAACATTCTTGTTACCGGCGCCGATGGTTTTATTGGCAGCCACTTGGTAGAAGCCCTTTTCGATCAAGGCGCAAAGGTTCGAGCATTTGTTTTCTATAACAGCTTCAATTCCTGGGGCTGGCTCGATACTATCCCGCCGGAGAAACTTAAGCAAATAGAAGTGTTCACTGGGGATATCCGCGATCCGCATGGTGTCCAAGAGGCAATGAAAGGCATAGATATTGTCTTTCATCTTGCTGCGCTTATTGCTATTCCATTTAGTTACCATTCCCCTGATAGCTATGTGGATACCAATATCAAGGGGACTCTGAATGTGCTTCAAGCAGCGCGCAATCTTGGCACTCATCGTGTATTGGTCACTTCAACATCTGAGGTATATGGGACTGCTCAATATGTCCCCATAGATGAGAATCATCCTTTTCAGGGGCAATCACCATACTCTGCGACAAAGATCGGTGCAGATCGTTTGGCTGAGAGCTTTTATAGAAGCTTTGGGCTTCCTGTGACGATTGTAAGACCCTTTAATACTTATGGTCCGCGACAGTCTGCGCGTGCAGTCATTCCAACAATTATTACTCAGCTATTGAGCGGTTCGACATCAATACGGCTTGGGAGTCTCCAGCCGACACGGGATTTTAACTATGTGAAGGATACGTGTGCGGGTTTTATCGCAATTGCAAAACATGACATAACTATTGGTGAGGAGATCAACATAGCGACTCAGCGCGAAATATCTATCGGTGATCTTGCTGCAGAGCTTGTGAAGCAGATAAATCCTCATGCAACGATCGTATCGGATGATACGCGCATTCGCCCCGAAAAGAGCGAAGTAGAAAGGCTTCTTGGTTCAAATGAGAAAATTAAAAGATTGACAGGCTGGTTTCCACAATACTCATTCGAAGACGGCCTCGCAGAGACCATTGCATGGTTTTCGCAGCCGGAGAATCTTGCGAAGTATAAAACAGACATTTACAATCTATAAATTGATTGAAAAGCAAATAAGAAGGCAATGAACATGGATAATACTCGCTTTGAAGAGATCCTTCAGTTTATTCGCACACTCTATCCGAACGAAAATCCCGTGCCGCTGCATGCGCCGCGATTTCTTGGCAGAGAGAAGGAATATCTGACCCAATGCATTGAAACGACGTATGTTTCATATGTAGGTCAATTTGTAACAGATTTCGAGGAGCATATAAAAAAGCTTACTGGTGCTCACTACGCGGTTGCCATTGCAAATGGAACATCTGCATTGCATATGACACTCCTTGCTGCAGGTGTGCAGCCTGGTAACGAAGTGATCACGCAAGCCTTGACATTTGTGGCCACAGCCGCAGGTATAAAGCATGCGCTTGCAGAACCGGTCTTTATCGATGTTGAGGCCGAAACTCTTGGTATGAGTCCACAAGCGCTTAAGGCATTCTTAGTAGAAAATGCAAGCTATAAAAATGGCGTAACAATAAATAAAAAAACAGGAAAGCGAATCGCTGCAGTTGTGCCTGTGCATATCTTTGGTCATCCTGTACGCCTCGAGGAAATTTCAACAATTTGCGATGAATACGGTCTTATGCTCATAGAAGATGCAGCTGAATCGTTAGGCAGTACTTATAAAGGAAAGCATACTGGTACGTGGGGCCGAGCCGGTATACTTTCCTTCAATGGCAATAAGCCTGTGACAACGGGTGGTGGTGGCATGATCATTTCAAATGATGAGGCGCTTGCAGAAAAAGCCCGTCATTTGAGTACGACCGCAAAAAGAAAGCACCCATGGCAATTCTATCATGATGAAGTCGGATATAACCTGCGTCTTCCTAATATTAACGCAGCCGTAGGTTGTGCCCAAATGGAATATTTCGATTCAACAATGAGGAACAAGCGTGAGACTGCAGAGATGTACAAAGCCTTCTTTGACAACAAGAATATCCCCTTCTTTACCGAACCTCAAGATTGTCATTCCAATTATTGGCTCAATGTGATGTTTCTTAAAGACAGAGAAGAGCGAGATTCATTCCTCGAGTATTCGAATGCCAACGGGGTACAAACAAGGCCTGTTTGGCAACTTATTCCTACGTTGCCGCCGTATGCATCGCGTCTATGTGGCCCCATTCCTATCGCAAAAGACCTTGAAGACAGAATTGTGAATATTCCGAGCAGTGTGAGAATTTTCTAAGAGGAATACCTGATTGAAAGCTAAGGTTTGCGTCATTACAGCTGCACGATCTGATTATGGTCCATTGAGGTGGACTATGTCTTCGCTTAAAGATGATCCTGCATTTGATTTTAAACTGATTGTCACTGGCTCGCATCTCTCTCCAGAATATGGATTTACTTATCGCGAAATTGAGAAGGATGGATTCAAGCCTGACTTTAAGATTGAAATGCTACTATCATCAGATTCCTCTATAGGAATTGCCAAATCAATGGGGTTATGCATAATTGGCATGGCGGATGCGCTTGATAGAATCAGTCCTAATTGTATTGTGGTGCTTGGTGACCGGTATGAATTGCTTTCTATATGCTCAACAGCTCTTGTCATGAAAATACCGATTGTCCATATCTCTGGAGGAGATGTCACGACTGGCGCGATTGACAATGAAATAAGAAATGCTATCTCTCAGATGGCAGATTTCCATTTTCCTAGTACGCAAGCATCAGCGAAACGGCTTATAGGAATGGGGATTCCTGAAAACAAGATTATGGTTGTCGGTGAGCCAGGTTTAGATAATTTTAATAGATTATCATTGTTGAATCGTGAAGAAGTAGCAAAAGAACTTGGCCTTGACCCACATAAAAAGTGGATTTTGCTGACATATCATCCAGAGACAAAGATAAGCACTCCAGAGAATACGCATATTCTTCAGGATCTCATCGATGTCATCATTTTTGAGACTGATGCACAGATCATAGCAACATACGCAAATGCAGATGAAGGTGGACACACCATAAACAATTATCTAGAAGCGACCGCTTCTCAGCAACCAAATCGATTGAGAGTATTCAAGTCTTTAGGCCAATTAAAATACTTGTCTTTGCTTAAAGAGTCGGCGATGGTAGCCGGTAATTCGTCGAGTGCTATTATCGAGGCTCCTTTTCTAGGAGTGCCTGTTTTAAATATCGGCTCTCGACAAAATGGCAGACATCTCTGTAGGAATGTTCGGAGTGTATCTTCTAAGAAGGAAGATATAAGGCAGGCTCTTCTAGATTTTTCTCAGAATGATTTTAAGAGATTCGAAGCAGATACGTACTATGGGAATGGTCATACTGCTGAGGAAATCGTTGCTAGCTTGAAATGGAAATATGGAAATATGCAAGAATGAACGACACGAAGAGATCCATAGGGGGAGAATTCGAATTAAACCCTGCCGTCTTCAATGACCCACCACAGTTGGAATATCGTTATAGATTCTTTTCTAGCGGGAGAGATGCGCTCAGAGCTATATTGAAGGTTGCAAGGAAAGCGGGTCATAGTGAAATATATATTCCTTGTTATATTTGCCAATCAGTAAAGAATGTGATTCAGTCAGAGGGGTTTGAAATTCATGAGTATAAGTTGACATTCAATTTGCTTATTGATGCCTCCCAAGCTCTATTCATGCATAGACAGCAGAGTCTTATACTCGTCGTTGATTATTTTGGACTGCTTGATTTGACTGATGATATAAAGAAGCTTCACGAGCATGGTGCGACAGTCGTTTTAGATAAAGTTCAAGCTTTATTTCAAGAAGAGACATTCGATGCCGATTATTAGTTTTCCGGTTTCAGGAAGTTCCTTCCTACGTATGAAGGTGCCTTTGCTTACTCTAGAGAAGAGGAAATAGATCCTCCCAGAGAAAATTGTTCTTGGAGTCTTTTTAAAGTTCTTGGCGGCTTAATAAAATATAGTTGTAGATATACTCATCTTGTAGATAAATCGTATCTGCAACTTTTTGAAATGGCGGAACAGCAACTCGATGATTTATCCGAATCTAATTGTGCGAGTCAGCTAATATGCTATACCCTTGAGGCTCTTGACATTTCAAGTATTAGAAGAAAAAGGCAACAAAATTACCTTATTCTTTCAGAATTATTGAAAGAGAGAGGCATGATGCCGTTTGTATTCTCAGAAGTATCAGATCCAGCTTCTCCTTCTTTGCCAATTGTTATTGAAAATCGAGATAAGGTTCGAACTCATCTGATGGAGGAGGGGATATATTTGCCAATTCACTGGGTCTCAGAGAGCCAATCAAGATTATCATCATTTGCTTCTCGGTGTGAGTTAAGTCTCATAATTGACCAGCGTTATGGAAAAGAGGACATGGTGAGGCTGGTAAACGCCTTATGTGAAGTAAAAGCGACTACAATTGTTTATGATTACAAATCATTGGAATGATAAACTGAATTTACTACCCTCAACTCGAAAGGACATTTATTTTACAGAAGAATACTGCAAACTTCATGCTTTTGATAATAGAATAGCCTGTGCGTTTGTTTATGAAGAAAATGATGCGCTTTACATCTTACCGATCTTGATTGGACAAATTCCTGACAGCAACGGATTGTGTGATTTTGAGACGCCCTATGGTTATGGTGGTCCTATTACGAATAATGATAGCCCAGCATTCGTTCAAGCAGCTGAAGACCAATTGAGAAAGGACTGTTACGCACAGGGCATTGTGGCTGGTTTTATACGCTTCCATCCAATACTTGATAATGTCCATCTAGCAGCTGGTGCCTTTGATATCATGCCTGATAGGAAGACAGTGGCCATAGATCTATCAGCAGAGGAGCAGCAGATTTGGCAGGATCAACTTCATTCAAAAAATCGTAACACTATAAGGAAGGCAGAGCGCAATGGATTCACGTTTTTGATAGATGAATCATTCGCTTTTCTGGAAGATTTTAAGAGGCTCTATAGACAGACAATGCAGCGAGTTGCTGCGGAGGAATTTTATAATTTTGATGATACATATTTTGCTAATTTAGTATATTACCTCAAGAATAGAGCCTGTATTGGCATTGTGCAACAAGAAGATAGATCAGTAGCCGCAGCAATTTTCCTGTACAATGGTCCATGGGCGCACTATCATCTGGCTGGGTCAGAGTATGAAGGAGCAATAAAAGGTGCTAATAATCTTCTTTTGTACCAGGCTGCCCTTTATCTAAAAACTAAAGGGGCACAAATATTGCATCTAGGTGGCGGCACAGACCAGGACGAAAGCAATTCTTTACTCGCCTTCAAGCGAAAATTCTCTCCCCTTACTTATCAGTTTTCTATTGGTAAAGGCATTTTTATAGAAGGCCTTTATAATGCATTATGTTCTAAATGGGAAAAAGCATATCCAGAAAAAATAGCAGAATTTGGCAAAATGGTCTTGAAATATCGCTTTTAAGAAGAGAAAAAGAGAAGAATGAAAACACTTATTATTGCTGAGGCAGGAGTCAATCACAATGGCGATCTTGATATGGCTTTGCAGCTTTGCAAGGCAGCGAAGGAAGCTGGTGCCGATATAGTAAAATTCCAGACATTCAGAACAGAGAATATATTGACAAAGGATGCCACACTTGCTCCATATCAGGCAGAAAATATTGGAGTGAGCAAAAGCCAGTTCGCAATGATAAAAGAACTAGAGCTTGATTTTAGCTCTTTTAAAAGAATTAAGGAATATTGCGATAAGATTGGCATTCAATTTCTTTCGACACCAGACGATGAAGATAGTCTTGATTTCCTTGTTGATGAATTAGGGATGAAG
>JAKJFY010000073.1:0-6073 GCA_022704665.1 Spirochaetota bacterium
ATGCCCTCTTAGCACTAAGTCTATAGAGCGCTCGATGAAACTACCAAATCTATCCATAGTTGTCAAGTGCTCTGAAATACCTAAAATGCTTTGCATATTTCGCATTTATTTGCTTATTATTGCAAATTCCTGCACAACACGCAGCATTAAGTGATGGGCGCGAATGAGAACATAGCCGAACAAACTCGAGTTGGTCAAGAGGTTTCTTAGCAATTATGCAAAATAAATTCTCTGATTCCTTGTTCGCTCACTTATACAATTTTTTGAATTGGACTAAATAGTCTATAAAAGAAAGAACAGTGGCAATCGCCACAACAACATAGGAAATAGAAGTCAAAGTATGTAAAACACTTGCAATCTCTGCCATTTCGCCAGGATGATTCGCAAAGCTGCCAAAACCGACACCATTCATATTAGAAGCATAGATCTGAACAGTATACAAACCCAATGAAAGCAAGCCGGCCACCATATAGGTACCAGCCTTCAGCTTGCCCCCTGGACGAGCTCCCATAGCGGTTCCTTTAAGCGCTAGCAGGGCTCTTAAAAAAAGAATGCCGAACTCGCGATACATAACTATTAGGAAAACCCACAAGGGCATTATGCCTATGCTTGCAAAAGCAAGAAAATATGTAACGCGAGAGATTACATCAGCAAAAGGATCGAATAGCTTGCCAAAAGAATCGACATGATTGCTGCTTCTGGCTATCTTTCCATCGATGAGATCGCTTATTTCCATCCAGGCAAATAGTATCCATAGTACGACAATAGCCGGCTGACGTGGGATGAATTCGGCTTTAATAAAAAAGAAAAAAAAAGGCGCTAGAATTATTCTGCTTAATGTTATCTTATCTGCAAGGCTCATCTAGATTAGCATAAGGATTAGGTATTGAGCTTGTCAAGATTATGCACAAGGCTATAGTATAACAATCAAATTTCGGCCTGTGCCTACCAGGTGAAAAACGCGACCATCTTATAGGATATAAATATTCATGGAAGAACGAGATAGAATTGCTAGCCTTCGCCGAAACATCCTGCTCACAATGTCGATATTCTTCGTTGCTCAATGCACCATCTTCCTGACATTTGCTTTGGTTGTGGGATTTGAATCGCAATATTGGACAATATTTCTGCCAATCAGTGCTGGATTTCATATCCTTCTTCTTATATTGTTGCTTCTTTTTCAAAATGACTTATATATCGAATCTACAGGTCAAAAACTCGATCGAATAAATCTTGCCAATATAATTACGCTGAGCAGAGCAAGCTCTATGCCTACTCTTCTTGTGCTCGTAATAGCTGCAAAAGAATACAGTATACGAATACCGGTCCTGATTTTTATTGCTCTTATTTTTCTCACCGACTTTTTCGATGGGCTTATATCCAGAAAGGCTAATCAAGTCACAAAAATAGGCAAAATAATGGACTCGGTCAGCGATTATGCGCTGCTTATTGTCCTTAGCATTATTTTTAAGTATTATTTACTTATTCCGGGATGGCTCTTCTGGCTCGTCCTAGCGCGCTTTGTAATTCAAGCGCTGTTTATGGCAGTGCTTATGATAATCGAAAAACGCATCGAGCCGAAATCCACATTTATGGGCAAGGTGACCATTGCATCCATAATGGTGCTTTATACGCTTGAAATCATAAGAATGATTTTACAAGCTCCTTCCCATATGGCATTCCGGATAGCGGAGTGGATAGCTGCTATCATAATTGTAATTGGCATTTTCGATAAAATCGCCAGCTTTTTTGACACCCTCAAGAGCAAACCCTCCGCACCCTGATTTATCTTATTCTCAATAACCGAGGAGGAATTGGAATGGCTGTCATAAAAAGTGCCCTAGAGCTCGCGCTCGAAAGGACAAAAGACTTACAACTCGACGAAAATGCCCAAAAAATA
This sequence comes from Spirochaetota bacterium, assembly GCA_022704665.1. GTDB lineage: Bacteria > Spirochaetota > Spirochaetia > Treponematales > Rectinemataceae > Rectinema. The sequence goes on from JAKJFY010000073.1 coordinate 1,901, forward strand.
ACCGAGGCGAGAATCGAGGGTCGCAAAGCAGCAAGTCGGTATTTGGAAGATCCTGCTTCAGTCGATTTCAAGGCAATATTGAACACATTAGATCCTGTTCAGCGTCAAGCTTTTTTGAGTTCAGCCTTTGAAGTACTCAGCAATTTCATTCAGTTACCAACCAACTCAGTGGTCGAGACCGAAAAAATGGAAGCCATTGGCAAGGCTATAGTCTTGCTCTGCGGTCTTTCTGCGTGCTTTCCGTCCGAAAGAGAAGTAAAGCTTGCGCAACAGCAGGCACGCTCGCTTTTTCAGCAAATACTTCGGTTCCTAAGCCAATATCAGGAGGAAATGAAGCGGGTCGAACAGGCGATTCGCAATCAGTGGGCGCCCAAGCTAAAAGAAAAGGAGAGACAACTAGCCGCAGCGCTCGGGCAAAATGTACGAATGGATCCGATGTCCGACCCTGAATTTGCAGAATTCTATCGAAAGAATATCGAATCGATGCGGAATAACTATAGAAAAGCTCTGGAAGATGCCAAATCGCAGCTTGCGGATATCTGCGGCTTTGAGGCCCAATAATCAAGCAAGGTAATTTGGATCAACTAGCCCTTAGGCTTGCTGAGCGCTATATATAAAAGTGCAATATCGGATTTTCGGACCCCTGGAATTCTCGAAGCTTGACCGAGCGTGAGGGGCTTGCCTGAGCTTAGCTTCTCAAAGGCTTCTTGAGATAGCCCTTTTACTGCTTTATAATCAAATCCTTGTGGAATGAGCAGCTTTTCCGCGCGTGCAAGGCGGCTTGCGAGGCGATTCTCTTTTTCCTGGTAGCCCTTGTAGCGCTCGTCTAGAAGTGCGGTTATGACGGCTGAGGCTTGCATGTTGGTAGTCTGAGGCAGAATCTTAGCTAGGTGCCCAAGGGCCTTGATTTCATCGTCGTATAAGGAACCGATTTTCGGATCGCGAATCGCATCGGAAAGCGCCTTACCAAGGTGACCTTCAAGTTCGGGCATCTGCGTAATATCCTCATGGCTGATCTTATGACTTTGGAGAAAGGTTTCTACTTCTTCTATGGTTCTGAGCCTGCGCTCAAAGCTTTCGCGACGCTGAGAGTCTGCAAGATTCATTTCTATTGCGTAAGGCGTGAGTCGCAGATCAGCAGTATCGTGCCTAAGAGAAAGGCGGTATTCAGCCCTGCTCGTAAACATTCGGTATGGTTCCTTTGGCGAGAGAGTCACGAGATCATCGATTAGGACGCCTATATAGGCCTCGTTTCTTCCAAGGATGAGTGGTGATGTTCCATCGAGTTTCCGGCGTGCATTGATTCCGGCCATAAGCCCCTGAGCCGCAGCTTCTTCGTAACCAGAAGTTCCATTGGTCTGGCCCGCTACAAAAAGCCCTTCCACAAGCTTCGACTCGAGCGAAGCATATAGCGCCGCGGGGTCGATGTAATCGTATTCGACCGCATAGGCAGGCCTAACTATTATCGCATTTTCAAGCCCAACAATGCTGTGATAGAAACGCTCCTGGACATCTTCAGGCAACGAACTAGAAAGCCCATTTAGATACATCTCATCCGTTGAAAGCCCTTCAGGCTCTATAAAAGCCTGGTGTCGATCTCTATCCGGGAACCTCATCACCTTGTCTTCGATCGAGGGGCAATACCTTGGCCCTTTTCCGACAATGCTCCCTGAAAAAAGCGGAGAGCGATCTAGCCCTGAACGGATTGCTTCATGAGTCGCTGCATTTGTGTATACCACGTAGCATGGAACATCAGGCCTCTCATAATCATGCTCAAGAAATGAAAAGAAAATCTTGGCCTTATCTCCACGCTGTACCTCGAGCTTAGAAAAATCGATGCTTCCTCGCTTTATTCGTGCAGGTGTTCCTGTCTTCATTCGCCCCAGAGGAAAGCCCTTTGCGCGGAGCGCTGTTCCTAGCCCGATTGCCGCTGGTTCTCCAAGGCGGCCGCCAGGCCCGCTCCATGCACCAATGAAGAGCTTTGCTTCCATAAAAGTTCCTGTAGTCAGAATGACAACCCGAGCTCCGATAGTGTTTCCTCGCTCCGTGACCACTCCCTCGATGCGCGGATGGACATCTCTGGACAGGATAAAGTCCACAACCGTATCCATAAAAATCGTTAGATTCGACTGATTCTCGAGAGCCTGTCGAGCTAGTTTTGCATAGAGTGCCTTGTCGGCTTGCGCCCTTGGCGCCTGGACCGCCGCACCTCGGGAACGATTGAGCATTCTCATCTGCATTGCACTCGCGTCTGCTAAAATGCCCATTTCGCCTCCGAGCGCATCGATTTCGCGCACGAGGTTGCCTTTGGAAAGACCGCCTATGGCTGGGTTGCAGGACATTCTAGCTATGGTGTCAGGGTTCTGTGTAATGAGGACAGTTTTGGTTCCAAGCCTTGCAAGGGCGAGGGCGGCCTCGACGCCCGCATGTCCTCCGCCTATTACGATAGCCTCAAAATCTCCCATGTCAATCTCTCCTAATTGTTTGCACGTTCGTTCCGCGAGCGCTATTTTGCGCCCGGCGCTCTGTCTAGCGGCTTTGCGCCATCGCAATTTAGCGCCCTGGCGCTGCTGCTTTTTAGGGCTGTTGCAATTTAACGGGCAATTTCTTCACTTGCCAAGGCAAAAACTACTGAATATACGCTCCAGCACCTCGTCGGAGGCTATGTCGCCCGTTATCTCTCCTATGGATTCTGCTGCTTCTTGAATATGCAGAGAGACAAGATCGAGCGCTACTCCAGCCTCATGAGCTTCCATGGCGCGACTCAGCGCTTCTTGCGCTTCAGAAAGAAGCTGCTTTTGCCTTTCGCTTGCGATTCTGACCTGTTGCTCATGGCTTTGTGGCTCACGGGCTTGTGGCATTGGGCCTTGAGATTTACTGGTTTGTGGCATTGCGCTTTGGGAATTATAGCCTTCATCGATCTTGGCGCGGAGTTCATCGACCAGCATCGATTCCAAGAACCCAAAGGAGGCGACATCCTTAGCACTTATCGCCTTCCAGCCCATAGGCGCCGATAGGCAATCGATCCGATCGACTTTGTTCCAGAGAAAAAGAGCCCCAGGATAAGCGGCCATAAAGGTTTTATCCTCTTCATAAAGCCCGATTGTCCCATCGACCAGATAGATAATGACAGCAGCTTGATCCAGCATAGCCTTGGCTCGACGCACGCCTTCTATTTCTATCTCATTCTTTGAGTCGCGAAGACCGGCTGTGTCCACAAGCCTCACTGCTAGCCCGTCAATCGTTATCCAGGATTCGAGCCAATCTCGGGTTGTGCCTGGCTCTGCGCTCACTATGGCGCGTTCTTCTCTCACAAGTAGGTTAAAGAGGCTCGATTTGCCAGCATTGGGCCTTCCGGCTATTACCACCAATAGGCCTTCTTGTCGCAATTTTCCGCCTGCATAACTTTTAAGAAGCTCAGCGAGAGCGCCTTGAACCTGGCTAACAATCGTAGGCCAGCGTTCGATCTCCTCTAACCCTTCGTCTTCCGAGTAGTCGAGCCGCGCATCGATATCCGCAAGCACATCTAGCATCATGCTTCGGAGCTCTTTGAGTCGCTTAGAAAGCATCCCAGAAAGCCGCGAGAGAGCGTCATGCCTAGCGGCTTCGCAAAAAGCCAAGCTCAACTCATTTATGGCCTCAGCCCGAACCAGGTCTGTCTTGCCTTCAATAAAGGCCCTAAAAGAGAATTCTCCTTTCAAAGCAGGAGAAAATCCTTGCGCATATAACAAATCAAGAATCCGGCGAACCACTGCAACCGAGCCATGGCAGAGTATCTCGACCGCATTCTCTCCCGTAAAGGAATGTGGAGCCTTATAGACAAGGGCCATAACCTCATCGATGTGCTCTTTTGAGACAGGGTCGATTATCCATCCATGGACCGCCTCGTAGCCAGCAGCGCTAAGAAGAGCCTCCGGTCGCGAAAAGCAACGAGCTACAAAATCTATTGCAGCTTCGCCCGAAGTGCGGATAATCGCAAGTGCGGATCTGCCTTCTGGCGTGGCTAGGGCTACGATAGGTGCATCATGGTCAAAATAGTTTCGAGGCATATAGGTCTACGATAGCCTCACAGCGGCTTTAATTACAATACTGCTACACTGCTACGAACCTTGTGTATATTGCTTTGGCAATCTGCTAGGAGTGTTCTTCATGCATAAGCATAGAAAGGCACAT